>JALAHE010000245.1 GCA_022712075.1 Galactobacter sp. | reverse complement strand
CTACCCCGGTCCCGCTACTGGGTTTGGGGGCATTTTCTTTCCCGCCGGCCCGGAAATGGCGGCATGCCCCGCCGGCGCGCGGCGGGTGCTCGATCTGGCGGCCCGCCTCCGGGGGGCCGACAGCGGGCGGCCCCGGCCGCCGTCGTGCATGAAAGCACGCGTCACCGGCGACGTCACAGCGCGCCCCGTGGGGGCAGAATGGAGCCTGCGGCGCACCCGGCCGCGGGGGACTCGAGGGGAAGTACAAGCGTGGATTCTGTAGAAATCGCCATCTTGGTGGGCGTCATTGCGGTGCTCATCATCGCCGTGACGTCGAGGGTGGGACCCAAGTGGGGCGTCGCCGCACCGCTGCTCCTGGTGCTCATCGGCATCGGCGTCTCGTTCCTGCCGTTCGTGCCGGAGATCGAGGTGGAGCCGGAGATCATCCTGGCGGTGGTGCTCCCACCGTTGCTGTTCTCCTCGGCCGTGAACATGCCGGCCATGAACTTCCGGCGCGAGTTCAACGCGATCGGTTCGCTCGCCGTGGCTCTCGTGGTGGTCTCGGCCGTGTTGCTCGGCTTCTTCTTCCACTGGATCTTCCCCGAGCTCGCGCTGCCGTGGTGCATCGCGCTCGGCGCGATCCTCTCGCCCACGGACGCCGTGGCGGTCTCCATCGCCAAGAATGTGGGCATCTCTTCGCGCGTGACCACCATCCTGGAGGGCGAGTCGCTGCTCAACGACGCCACGGCCCTCGTGCTCCTGCGCACCGCCGTGGCCGCCGCAGCTGCGTCCTTCTCCGTGTGGCACGCCATGGGCCAGTTCGCCTACGCCGTGGCCGTCGCGTGCGTCATCGGCTTCATCGCCGGCAAGCTTGGCGTCCTCGCCCGCGCCCGCAGCGGCGACGCGACCGTCTCCTCGGTCATCTCCTTCGTGGTGCCCTTCGTTGCAAGCGTCCCCACGGACCTGGCCGGCGGCTCCGGCCTCGTGGCCGCCGTGGTGGCCGGCATCATCACTGGACGCAAGAAGGACCGTGTCTTCAGCGCCGACCAGCGCCTCTCCGACCGCACCATGTGGCGCGCCGTGACCCTCGTCCTGGAGGGCGCGGTCTTCCTCATCATGGGCCTCGAGGTGAAGAAGTTCCTCCACGAGCACACCGAGATGGCCGAGGGCTCCGGGGCCATGGGCTCGCTCGGCGTGATCGTGCTGGTGGCGGTCGTGGCGCTCGTGCTCATGACCGGCATCCGCGCCGCCTACGTCCTGCCGCTCACGGCGGCGCTCGGCCGCAAGGCCGCGCGCATGCAGGCCATGCAGCCGCGCATGGAGGCCATGGAATCCGCCATCTCCGACCGCGACATGCGTCGCACGCACGAGATCTTCATCAAGGACGCCGGCCCCGCGGTGCGCCTGAAGAAGAAGCTCAAGAAGAAGGCGCACGCCCTGGACGAGCGCCGCGGCATCCAGCGCTCCGAGGAGCAGGTCGCGGCAAGGATGGAGTCCGGTTGGCAGCGCCTCGAGAACCGCACGCGCCGCGCCCTCTCCGACATCGACTACCTGGTCCGCCAGCCGCTCACGTGGCGCGACGGCACGGTCATGGTGGCCGCCGGCATGCGCGGGGCCGTGACGCTCGCGGCGGCGCAGACGCTGCCGCACGAGACGCCCTTCCGCTCCTCGCTCATCCTCATCGCGTTCATCGTGGCCGTGCTTTCCCTGCTGGTGCAGGGCGGGCTCCTGGCCCCGCTTGTCCGCGCCGTGAAGCCGAGCGTTCCGGACGAGGCCGAGCTGGCCCGCCAGCGCGAGGCGGTCACCGCGCGCCTGGCCGACGTGATCGTGGAGGAGGTGGAGGGCGAGAGCGCGGTGGAACACAAACTGCGCTCCATCGTGGCCCGCCGCGACGCGCTCCTGGAGCTCAACGAGGAGGGCTTCTACCAGCCCGAGTGCACCGCCGGGTTGCTCGCGTCTTTCGACGCCTCCGAGCTGGGCCTGCGCCTCAAGATCGAGCAGATGGCCGGGGGCCCGGACGCCGAGGCCCTCTCCATCGCCTCGGCCGAGGAAGCAGAACTCGAGGCCATGGCCGGCGAGGCGGACGCCGTGCCGGCGCCCCGCGTCGTCGAGCGCTTCAGCCTCGCGACGCCCGGTGGACCGGGCGCCTCCGGCGCGGACGCGCCGGACGAGGCCCCCGAGGGGGAGGCCAGGGTCTAAGGCACGACGACGCCCACCCGCCTCACACGGGCGGGCGTCAGCCCAGGATGTCGTCCAGGGCGGCGGGGAGCGTCTCGAAGCGGAAGGCGAAGCCCGCCGCCGGGAGCACGGTGCTCGTGGCGTGCACGCCGCCGGTCAGCACGGCCGGGTCCTTGCCGAGCACCCCCGTGCCGAGCTTGAGCAACGGGCCGGGGGTGGGCACGCCCAGCCCGGCCGGGGCCACGCGGCGGCGCAGCTCCTTCATGAGCTCGGCATTGCGCGCCGGGTGCGGCGCCGCGGCGATGACCGGCCCGCTCGGCAGGCTCACGCCCGGCTCGAGATCCAGCGCTGCCCGCGCGATGCCGAGCCAATCGTCCTCGTGGATCCACGGCACCCACTGCTTGCCGCCGGCCAGCGCGCCGCCGGCACCGAGGGTGGCGACGGCGCGCAGGGCGCGAAAGGCCGCGGCGTCGTGCCCCAGGACGATGCCCGTGCGGATGAAGTGCAGGCGGTTGGCCGGGGCATCGGCGGCGGAGGCCTCCCACGCCTCGACGAGGGAGGCCATGCCGGCGAGTTCCTCGCCCTCGGCGCGCTGCACGCTGGCCTCGGTCACGGGCGGCTCGTCCGGGTTGGAGCGCAGCACCACGCCGCTGCCCTGCACCCAATGCTTGGCGATGACGCCCTCGCGGCGCAGCGCCTCGACGAGCGCGCGCGTGGGGTTCACGCGGGAGGTGCGCAGGGTGGCCATGGCCGCGGCACCCCCGGAGTCGCCGATGCGGTGGCCCGAGAGGTTCACGATGTCCACGCCGCGCGGATCGCGCAGGGCCTCCGACCACGGGCCCACCGTGACGCCGTCCCAGGCGAGCTGCTCGAACGGCTGGCCGGGGCGCGGCGATCGGGTCAGGATACGGACGTCGCGGCCGCGGGCCAGGAGGTCGCAGGCCAGGAGCGAGCCGAGGTAGCCGCTGCCGCCGGCGATGATGACGAGCGGGGCCGAGGCCGCCTCGGGATCGTTGGAGCCGGTCATGGCGACGATGCGGGCCGCCACGGGGGAGAGGTCGTGGGAGAGCGGGCCGCCCAGCGACGCCCACCACGCGGCGGCGAGCGGCCCCGTCGACTCGGTGCGGCGGGTCAGGAGGGTGCCGCTTCCCTGCGGGGTGAGCTCGTAGCGCTGCGAGGTGCCGCCGCCGGGCTGGGCCTGCGTCCACTCGAGGACGGCGTCGGTCTCCAGCGCCGTGACCGTGGCGGGCGGCGCGGTGAGGGCGTGGATCGAACCGCGTACGCGGGCGGAGGGGAGCACCTGCACCTTGTCGCCGAGGCGCAGTTGG
The DNA here is from genome assembly GCA_022712075.1 of Galactobacter sp. Lineage (GTDB taxonomy): Bacteria > Actinomycetota > Actinomycetes > Actinomycetales > Micrococcaceae > Galactobacter. The sequence goes on along the minus strand of JALAHE010000245.1, from coordinate 231 downwards.
CGCGCGGCGCCGGGCCCCACGAGGCCCGCTTCACCCACCACCGTGAAGGACTGGACGTCGTCGGCAAACGCCGGCCACAGTGACGGGGTGCTCAGCACGTCCCAGACCTTTTCCGGGGCGGCGGCGAGGAAACGGGTCTGCGTGCGGGACATCGACATGGCCTCAGCCTAGTGCTGGCGGCTGGGCGCGGGCTTGGTACCGGCCGGGGACGGGCCCGCCCCGGCGCTCGGG
>JALAHE010000244.1 GCA_022712075.1 Galactobacter sp. | reverse complement strand
GCGCGCCGGCCAGCAGGCCGGCCACGCCGGAGAAGAGAACAAACGAGCTGGAGACGCCCGTGGCGCCGATGCCGAGGACGAGGGCGAGGTTGGAGACCAGGCCGTCGTTGGCGCCGAACACCGCCGCGCGGAAGTTGCCGGAGAGGCGCAGGCGGCCTTCCGTCGCGAGCGAGCGGACGACCTCCTCATGGACCAGCTCGTCGGCGGCCATGGCGCGCGTGGCGTCCTGGTCCTTGGCGTAGGGCGAGGGGCCCTCGGCGCGCTGGGCCAGGGCGAGGATGAAGACGGAGCCGAAACGCTTGGCCAGGAAGCGCAGCAGGGCGCGCTGCGGCGAGGGCGGGCTCGGCTTGGCGTGCTCGCCGAGGAGGGTGCGCCAGTGCTCGGCGTGGCGGGCCTCGGCCTGCGCCAGGCCCTGCAGCACGCGGGCCTCCTCGGGATCCTTGCTGCGGGACGCGAGGGCCTCGTAGATGCCGCCCTCGGCCTCCTCGTCGGCGAGGTAACGGCGCCAGCGGCGGATCTGGGACGGCGTGGGTTCAGTGGTTCGCTCGGCGGCTGCGTTCACGATGACTCCTGAATGAAAAAGGGTGCGTGCGACGTCCGCTGCGCGCGGCGTTGGGCGCGCGGCATCGCTTGGCCACGAGTCTAGGAAGCGGCGGGGGCGCGTGCGGCGCGAGTTCTTGGGTCGGCTTAACCCCGCCGCCCGGCCGCGGCGCGGCGGTCGGCCAGGGCGGCGATCCACACGCCGGCCAGGAGCGTCCAAGCGGCGGTGAGCGCCGCGGCGGGCCACCACGTGTACCGGAAATGGGCGGCCGGGATCACTGGGAAGTACGCGAGCTGGTAGAGCACGGCCGACGACGCGGCGACGAGGACCAGGGCGCGGGCGCGCCCGGCCCAGCGCGCGGCCGCGAGGGCGGCGACGCCGGCCGCGAGCCAGAACCACGGCAGGTACACCCACCCCAGGTGGTTCTGCCAGAGATCGACGACCCACCAGCGGGCGGCGTCATCCGCTGGGCCCGCGGAGTTGCCGAGCCCGACGGCGGTCGCGTCCTTCCGCCAGCGCGTCTCCCACCAGACCAGGTCCGCGCGGCCGAGATAGGCGCCGTACGTCGCGACGCGGTACTCCAGGTAGCGCGCCGGGTGCCGGGGGATCGTGGCGAGCCAGTAGCGCTTGAGCTCCGGCCCGTCGGCGATGGCGGTGTAGCCCTTGCCGGAGGCGCCGCGCCCGTAGCACTTCCAGTAGGCGTCCCAGATGACGCCCTTCTGTGCGCACAGGGCCTGGGCTGAGAGCAGATGTTCCTTGAAGGCCGGCGTCAGATCGGCGGCGCGCAGCTCCGCGGCTGGCACCGTGAAGATCACGTCGTCGAGCATGATCTGGTTCGACTGGCCGGTGGCCTGCACGTGCTTGAGCTTCACGAGGAGCTTGTCGGTGGCGAGCGTCGCGCCGGCAAAGAACCCGGTGCCGATCGCGGTGGCCAGGCCGAGCGCCACGAACGTCGCGAGGCGGCGGCGCGGCCTGGCGGGGAGCCCGAGGCGCTCGCGGCGGACCCTGTACCCGCGCCAGGCCTGCCACGCCACAAAGGCGAGGAAGGGCACCGCCGCGACGAGGGCGTTGCGCCGGACCAGTGCGCCGTAGCCGAGAGCCGTGAGGGCCGGGACCAGCCACCACCAGCTGCGCGGGCGCAGGCCGTCCACGCGCTCGAGCAAGAGCAACGCGAGCAGGAGCGCCACGCCCATCTGGGTGTCCTTGAACAGGATGCCGGCCTGGCTCAACACGGGCGGGGTGAGCGGGAAGAGGACGCCGGCGAGGCTCAGCCAGCGCCGGCCGGTGAGCCGCGCGAGGAGCCGGGAGAGCAGCCAGGCGCAGCAGGCCAGGCCGAGCAGCTGGACGGCGAGCAGCGCCGAGAGCTGGCCCGTGAGCCGGTAGAGCGCCTCCCACAGCGCCGACATGACGGGCGGGTGCCAATCGTTGTAGGGGATCGCGCCGAGGCTCTGCTCGGCCTGATTGCGGATGTCGTTGTTGGCCCGGCCCGGTGCGTTGGCGGTCCACAGGAACGCGAGGACGGGCAGCTGAAGGACCGCGAGGACGGCGCCCCAGCGCCAGCCGGTTGCGGCCCAGGGGCCGGGCGGCTCAGTCGCCATGACGCCCCGCGGCCGCGCTCGCCGGAACCGGCGTGTCGACGGGCTCGGGGCGATCGCTGGCGGACGGCGCGTGGGCCACCGTCACCGGGCGCGGCACCACCGGCCACGCGCCGCTGCCCGGGTGCTGGGTGCGCCGGGGACGGGGCGCCCGCTGGGCGGCCGGGCCGCGCGCGCCCTCCGCCCCGGTGCCCGCGCTCCGGCGCGTGTCGTCGACGCGAGAGGCCCGTGTGGGAACGGGTGTCGCCAAGGCCAGGTAACGCAGGCGGGCCACCTCCCGGCGGGCCAGCCGCTGCCCGTCGAGGATGAGCCCGGCGACCGCGCAGAGTGCGGCGAGCAGGGCGCAGCTCGCGGCGAGCACGGCGGTGGGGAGGCGAGGCACCAGGCCGGTGCGCACGAATTCGGCGATCACCGGCACCCCGAAGAGCACGCAGCCCAGGGCAAACAGCGCCGTGATGACCCCGTAGAACGCGGTGGGGCGCTCCACCCGCACGAGGCGCGCGAGCGTGAGCAGGATGCGCACCCCGTCCTTGACCGTGGAGAGCTTCGACTCGCTCCCGGCCGGCCGGTCGCGGAAGCCGACCGGGTGCTCGGCGCCGGGCAGCCGCAGGGCCATCTGGTGCACCGTCAGCTCCGTCTCGATCTCGAAGCGCCGGGACAGGGCGGGGAAGGACTTCACGAAGCGGCGCGAGTACACCCGGTAGCCGGAGAGCATGTCGGAGACCGTGTCGCCGAAGAGCTTGCCGGTGAGCCGGTTGAAGGCGGCGTTGCCCGCGGCGTGCCCCGGCCGGTACGCGCTGTTGTCCGGATCGTCCTGGCGCACACCGAGGACGTGATCGCAGGGGCCGCTGAGCAGCTTCTCGATCATGGCAGGCAGGTCGGCCGCCTCGTAGGTGTCGTCGCCGTCGATCGTGACGTAGACGTCGGCCTCGATGTCTGAGAACGCCCGGCGGATGACGTTTCCCTTGCCCGGGCGCTCCTCCCGGCGCACCACGGCGCCGGCCGCCCTGGCCCGCTGTGCCGTGGCGTCGGTGCTGCGGTTGTCGTACACGTAGACCGTGATGCCAGGCACGGCGGCCTTGAGGTCGGTGACGACCTTCGCGACCGTCACTTCCTCGTTGTGGCACGGCACGATGGCCGCGATGCGCGGCGCCTTGCGGCGGCGGGCCCCTGCCGCCAGTCGCGCCGGTTCGATCTGCCCCATGTGATCCCCTTAGCGCTTGCTCGCTTCTGCGGGGAAACGTTAGGGGGAGGGGTTGGCCCCTGCATGCCGCTCAGGCGAACATCAGGCGTCGATCCGTTCAGCTCACGTGCACCCAGGGGCGCCGCGTGACGTCCGGCTCGGCCTCGCGCAGCACCTCGCGCGTGAGCGGGGCGATCTCGCCCTGACCCAGGAACACGAAGCGAACGAAGTTGCGCACCGGTGCGCCCTCGGTCCAGCGGAAGTAGACGTGCGGCATGACGTGGCGCTGGTCGCGGATCGCCAGCAGCACGGCGGCGATGGCGGTCGGGACCGAGCTGGCCCTGACCTCCAGGACCCCGAAGCCGTGGCGGTGCACGCCCCGCACGGTGAGCTCCTCCGTGAACTCGGAGGAGTCGTCCACCTTGACCTCGAGGAAGAGCGGGTTGCTGGTGCCGCCCATGGTGTTGGAGGCCAGGACGTGCTCGCGCTTGTGGCGGTAGCGGGCGGCGGTCATGCGGTTGGGTTCGTGGGCGATGATCTGGACCTGGCGATCGTGCTCCCCGGAGGCCAGCACCTCGAGCGCCGACTCGGTGAAGGTCACGCTCGTCGCGCGCACCTCGGTGGACCGGCGGAAGCGGCTGGCCAGGGAGACGGCAACGATGCCCACGATGAAGCAGGCGGCGACCTTCAGGCCGTCGGGGCGCTCGATGCAGTTGGCAATGAGCGTGTAGAGGAACACGAGCGTGATGGCCCCGAAGCCGAAGGCCGAGCGGCGGCGGCCGTTGCGGCGCTGCTGCAGCGTCACGGCAAACGCGGCCGAGGTGATGAGCACGAGCACGCCCGTGGCGTAGGCGCCGCCCTGCGCCGTGACATCGGCGCGGAAGATGATCGTGACGACCGCGGCCACGGCACCGAGGAAGAGTACGAGCGGGCGCGTGGCGGCGGCCCACTGCGGGGCCATGCCGTAGCGCGGCAGGTAGCGGGGGATGAGGTTGAGCAGGCCGGCGATGGCCGAGGCGCCCGCGAACCACAGGATCGCGATCGTGATGATGTCGTAGGCCGAGCCGAAGCCCTCGCCGAGCAGGTCGTGGGCCAGGTAGGCCAGGGCGCGGCCGTTGGCCGAACCGCCCTCCTCGAACTCCTCGGCGGGGATCAGCATGGTCGTGGCGAGGGAGGAGGTGAGCAGGAAGGTGCTCATGATGAGCGCGGCAGTGCCGAGCAGGCGCCGCGTCCCGGCGATGCGGCCGGCCGGGTTGGCTGCCGTGTCTTGAGGGCCGCTCTTGATCTGCGGCATGACGGCCACGCCGGTCTCGAAGCCGGAGAGGCCCAGGGCCAGCTTGGGGAAGACCACCAGGGCGATGAGCAGGATGGACATGACGTCCGGGTGGGCGGTGGTCAGCACCGACCACCAATCGCTCACGTAGTGGGCGTTGGCGGCGATATGGCCAAGCGACACCGCGATGACCACCGCGTTGAACGCGAGGAAGACGCCAACCAGCACCATGGCCAGCTTGATGACCTCGTTGAAGCCGCCAAGGAACAGCAGCACCAGCCCGCCGATCAGCACGAGAGTGATCGCCACCCGGTGATCGTCGAAGACGTCAGGAACGAGCGGGTTTTCGACGATGTGGGCCGTCGCGTCAGCGGCGGAGAGGGTCGTGGTGATCATGAAGTCGGTCGCGGCGAAGCCGAGCAGCACCAGGACCAGCAGCTTGCCCCACCAAGCGGGAAGCAGGCGCTCGAGCATGGCGATGGAGCCCATGCCGTTGGGGGAGGCCTTGGCCACCATGCGGTACACCGGGAGCGCGCCGAAGACCGTGATGAGGATGAGCACCACGGTGGCCAAGGGCGCGACGGCGCCGGCCGCCAGTGCGGCGATGGCCGGCTGGTAGCCGAGCGTGGAGAAGTAATCGAGGCCGGAGAGGCACATGACCTGCCACCACGGGTGGCCGTTTCCGTGCTTGTCCTTGCCCGTCGCTCGGGGGCGCGCTGCGTACGTCACCGGATGAGAGTACGCACGCTGACGCATGGCTTTGACCAGAATCCGTGAGGATTGTGTGAGGATTCCTTGCGCGTGCCCCGGATCACGCGACGGGGGCGCCTGTGGGCCCCGTCAGCGCGGCAGTGGGCGCACGTAGCCGGCCCGGTCGCGGCGGTCCACGATGGCCTCCAGAACGGCCCGCGCGGGGACCGGATCGGCGCTCGCCGCCGAGGCCACGTAGCAGGGCCTGAACACCGGGGCGTCGCCCGGCGCGTCGCTCGCGTAGGACAGCGCGTCGTAGCGCCCGCCCGTGGCGGTGACCAGCAGCGCGCCGGCCGCGACGTCCCACGGCTTCACGTCCACGCCGAGCACCACGTCGTGGCTCCCCGCCGCCACACCAGCGAGGGACAGCGAGGCGCACACTGGCCGCCGCACGGTCGCGTACGCCTCGATGAGGTCGCCCAGATCCCGCAGCGCCGCGTCGCCCTCGGCACGCACCGCCTCGCCGCCCGGATGATCGGTGGCGAGCGCGTTGCGCGCCGCCTCCCCGCGCCCGTGGGGCGCCAGCGCCACCCCACCCAGCCACGCGGCGTCGGGCACCGCTGCAAAGACCTCACCAGTGGCCGGGGCGTGAATCACGCCGGCGAGCGGCACGCCGCCCACGCACGCCGCGATGGAGATCGCGAAGGTGGGCAGGCCGTGCACAAAGTTGCTCGTCCCGTCGATGGGATCGATGCCCCAGGTGAGCTCGCCGCCGCCGCGGCGCCCCAGCTCCTCGCCCAGGTAGGCGGCCGCCGGGCCGTGGGAGGACAAATGCTCGACGACGCTCGCCTCCGTTGCGCGGTCGAGTTCCGTCACGAGGTCGTGCCGGGAGGTCTTGGTGCTCACCGTGGCGCCCTGGGTGCCGGCCGCGAAGGCCGCCTCGAGGCGCGGTGCGGCGCTCGCCGCGGCCGCGACGGCCAGCTCGAGCAGGAGGTCGGGGGATTCGATGGGCGCGCTCACGCCCCCGAGCCTACGGCCCGGGGGCGTGCGGGTTCGCTCAGCGCTGGCCGCCCATCGAGGAGACCTCCTCGCCGGCGGTGCCGGTGCCGATGCTCGAGCCGTCCTTGAGCAGCGTGTAGCTCGCCCCGTCCTCGAGGTCGGCGGAGGAGAAGATCACCGCGGAGCCCTGCGACTGGGGCGTGATGGTGGCGACCGTGGAACCGTCGGCGTCCTGCAGGGTGAGGGAGTCCCCGGCCGCGAAGGTGTCCTGGGTCGTGATCGCCACGAAGGACTGCTCGGAATCGGCGTCGGGCGTGACCATCATGCCGGAGGCGCCCGCCGTGACGAGCGTGCCCCCGCTGATCGTGAAGGCGCCGTTCACGTCGAGGGAACCATTGCCGCCCTGCGTGGGCCCGTAGACCGCGGTGGTGCCGCCCGTGATGGACGCCGTGCCGTTCGAATCGAGGCCGTCGCCCTCCGCGCGCACCGTCAGGGTGCCGCCCGAGATGATGAGCTCCGAGCCGTCGTCGGCATCCATCCCGCCGCCCTGGGCCTGCGGAACGGCGGCCTGCCTGTCGCTGGATTCGGCGTCGCCGGAGGCGGAGGCGGACCCGGCGGAGGCGTTGAGCCCGTCGTCCTGGCTCGTCACGGTGGTGGTGCCTCCGGCCACGGTGATGGAGGCAGACTCGAGGCCCTCCTCCGAGCGTTCCACGCTCAGCGTTCCGTCCTGCACGAGCAATGCCGTGTCGGCGTGCGCGCCGTCGTCCCCGCTGGAGAGGGTGCTCGTGCCGCCGCCCACACGCAGGGCGCCGTTGCTGTGGAGGGCATCGTCGGCCGCGTCGACCACGAGGGTGCCTCCCTCCACGGCTAGGTACGTGCCGGCCTTGAGACCCTTGCTCGAGGTGTCCTCCGAGGCCTGCTGTTCCGCGCCGCCGCCCGCCGAGAGAGACACCGAACCGCCGGTGAGGACCAGGTCGGTCTGGGCCTGGACGGCGTCTGCTGCGCTCGTCACCTTGAGCGTGCCGCCGGCCACCCAGACAAAGCCGAGCGACGCGTCGTCCTCGTTGTTGGACACGACGCCGTCCTGGTCGGAGGTCACGCTCAGCGTGCCGCCGGCCAGCACCGCGTAGTCCTTGCCGCGCACGCCGTCGTCCCCGGCGCTCACGCTCACGGTGCCACCCGTCATGACGAGTCCGTCCTGCGAGGCGATGCCCTTCAGGTGATCGGCGGTGACCGTGAGGGAACCGGTGCCGGAGAGCTGGAGCTCGTCGTCCGCCCACAGCGCCGCGTTGACGTCGGAGGTCTCGTCCGCGGCCGCGGTGGAGCGCAGCGAGTTCTCGCTGCCGCTCGCCAGGACCACGGCGAGGGCCTTGGCGTCCTGCGCCTCGATGGCTGCGCCGGACGAGGTGGTGATGTTGGCCCCGTCCAAGATCAGCGTGACGGGCGTGTCGTCCGGGGCGTTGATGATGAGCTGGCCCTCGCTCAGGGTGCCGGAGACGCGGTAGGAGCCGCCGGCCGTGATGGTCACGGTGCCGCCGCTCACGGTGGCCCCTTCTCCGTCAACGGAGGCGGTGTTCCCGCTCAGCGTGATCGTGGTGGAGGCCGAGGTGTCGGCCTCCACCGTGGCGATGTCGCCGTTGCCGGCCAGGGCGTCGAGCCCCGCGGTCTGCGCCGTGGGGGAGTCCGCGGCGCTCGCCGAGGCGAGCGCGGCAAGCAGGGCCGTAAGGTCGGCG
>JALAHE010000001.1 GCA_022712075.1 Galactobacter sp. | reverse complement strand
GTCAAGACGAGGGCCTTGACGGCACAAGGCACGCAAACTCTTGAGGTGGCCGGTGCTCAGAGTGCCGCGAGCTCCTCCGCCGGCACCACGCGCACGGTCTCGCAGACCACGAGCGTGTCGTCGGTGAGCTCCGGGGTGTAGCCGAGGCCCTCGACGCAGGCCGGCGAGAGCCAGTACGCCTCGTGGGCCGCGCGCCACTCGGCGGCGCCGGCAAATCCCTCGCCCTCGGCGATCGCGAAGGCATCGTCCACCTCGGCCATGCGCCGTACCTCCACCGAGACGATCTCGGTGGCGAACCGCGGCACGCCCTCGGAATCGATGACGGCCTGGATGGTCCCCGCCACGGGCAGCGGCTCCTCCCACACGGGGTAGGCCTCGTGCAGCGACGAGGTGGTGGTCTTGGCCCCGGAGCGGACCGCCGCGATGAGCGTGTCGCGTAGCTGGCCGGGGAAGGCGTATTCGGAGATCGGCAGCTCGGAGAGCTCCACGTTTTAGTCCTGTCGTCGGGTGTACGTGAGGAGGGCGTTGCCCTTGGAGGTGATGACGGAGTCAACCAGCGTGAGGCGCTGGAGCGGGTCGCCGTCCTGGAAGAGGTGGCGGCCGCGGCCGGAGAGCACCGGATGGATCATGAGCTGGATCTCGTCCAGCTCGCCCGTGGCAAACGCGCTGCGCACGATCTCCACGCCGCCCATGACCGCGATGTTGCCCTCGGCGCCGTTGTTCTTCAGCTCGCGCAGGTAGTCGCCCAGGTCGCCGCGGATAAGCGTGGTGTTGTCCCAGGCCAGTGGCTCCTCCAGCGTGGTGGAGGCGACGTGCTTGCGGATCGAGTTGATGAAGCCGGCGAAGGGATCGCCGGCCCCGGCGCCGGGGAAGTACTCGCTCCACTCGTTGTAGCCCACGCGGCCAAGCACGGCGTCGGTGGTGGAGGACATGAAAGCGCCCAGGCCGGCGCCGAGCTCGTCGTCGAAGGAATCGAACTGGAACGTGTCGGGGGCCTCCGCGACCCCGTCCACCGACATGAACAGACCGGCCGTGACCTTGCGTGCCATGGGACTCGCCTTTCGTCCGCGCCCTCCGTGCCGGTGGGCGCCCCAAGAAGGGCCCGAGAAGCGGGTGCCCGCCCCGGGCACGCGCCTCGCGGCGCGCTGGATCAGCGTAAGTCCTCGCCCCGACACAGGCGAGGGGCGCCCGGGCGGGCGATGCCCACCCCGGCGCCCCGGCGTTGTGCTGCTGTGGCGCGGCTCAGAGCGCGGCGGGCTCCAGTTCGCTCAGGCGGCCGTCCACCATCTCGAGGACGCGGTCGCAGTGGCCAAGCACGTCGCGGTCGTGCGTCACCATGACCACGGCCGTGCCGCCGACCTTGGCGCGCTCGGCGAGGAGCTGCACGACTTCGTGCGAGCGGGCGCGGTCCAGCGCCGCGGTGGGCTCGTCGACGAGGAGGAGGCGCGGGTCCAGGGCCAGGGCTCGGGCGATGCCCACGCGCTGACGCTCGCCGCCCGAGAGCTGCCCGGGGCGGTGTCCGGCGCGGTGGCTCATGTCCACGGCCGCGAGCAGCGCATCCACTGGAACGTCCTTGCGCCCGGCGATGCGCCCGGCGAGCTTGAGCTGTTCGGCGCTCGTGAGGGAGGGCGTGAGGTTGTCGGACTGGAAGACGAAGCCGAGGTTCTCGCGGCGGAAGCGGGCGGCCTTGGACGCCGAAAGGCGCGTGATGTCCTTCCCGTCGATCTCCACGCGGCCGGCGTCCGGCGCCGAGAGGACACCGGCGATCGCCAGGAGCGAGGACTTGCCTGAGCCGGAGGGGCCCACGATCGCCACGAACTCGCCGGCGTCGACACGCAGGTTCACGCGATCGAGGGCCGTGACGCGGGCGTCGCCGTCGCCGAGGGCGAGCTGGACGTTCTCGAGGAGCAGGGCTGGGGCGTTCATCGGGCACCTCCGAGGGCGCGCAGGGGACTGATGCGGGTGACGCGGAGGACCGAGACGGCCGCTCCGAGCAGGCCGAGGACGATGGTCAGGGCGGTCGCGGTGGCGACGGGGCCGGCCTCGAGGGAGAAGGGCATGGCGTCGGGCATGAGTGCGCCGAGGCCGAGGCCCACCAGGACGCCGAGGCCCGTGAAGACGACCATGACGATGACGGCCTGGGCCAACGCGTCGCGCAGGAGGAAGCCCGTGGAGGCACCCATGGCGCGTAGCACGGCGAGTTCCTTTGAACGCTGGATGGTCCACACCGTGAAGAAGGCGCCGACCACGAGCGCACAGATCGCGTAGAGGAAGACCTGGATCATGCTGAGGGTCATCGTCTCGGCCTGGTAGCCGGGGGAGGCGTTGAAGGAGTCCTTCTTGGCCATGGTCATGGTGGAAGCCGCCTCGTCGGCCGCGGCGGTGTCGATCGCGGCACCCTCGGCGGCCTTGACGGCCACGACGGAGGCGAGCTCGTAGCTCGCCGCGTTCACGCGCTCCGGCGTGACGGCGCCGGCCTGGGTCTCGCCGCCGGCGAGGTAGCGCCAGGTCTCGAGCGGGAGGTAGGCGACGTCGACGTGGCCGAAGGTGGCCTGGTCCTTCGTAAACCCGGCGACGCGCAGCTGCACCTCGCTGCGCTCAAGGGTGATGGTGTCGCCGACCTTCACGCCGTTCTGCTCGGCGGTATCGGAGACGATGATGTCGCCCGGGGCGTCGGCGCTGAGCGCGGCCTCGGCGGACGGGCTGAGGAAGCTGCCGGGCTGCACGCCAAAGAGCGTGAGGTCGATCTGGTGATCGCTCTGGGTAGTGCCGTTGACGATGGAGACGCCCATCGGCTCGGCCTGCTCAACGCCGTCCACGCCCTGCCACGCGGAGACCTGCTTGGCGTCCACGGTGGAACGGGAGAAGGCGTTGTCCTTCATGGTGCCCGCGTTGAACGCGAACGAGGTGACGGGCAGCGACTTCAAGCCGGAGACGCCGTCGTTGACGAGGCCGGAGGCGAGCCCGGAGAGGATGACAACAAGGACGGAGATGAGGCCGATGACCACGCCCATGAGGGCGAAGCGGCCTCGCGCGAAGAAGAGTTCGCGCAGCGCAAGAAACATTGAATGACCTGGGGTTGGGTTATCGACACCACGTCGGCATCATGTCGAGTATGCACCCGGGATAGTGTCCCAAGGAAATCGACGCCCTGTCGGGAAATGAGGAAAGCGCCACGGAGGCACCTCGGCGTTCCCTGACCGGGAGCTAGGCATTGGGTTACCGTTGAGTTGCGGGGAGCCGTTCTCGGCGTTTCCCCCTGCACCCCCGGCCTAGCGTGTCAGGGTGTTGTTCTTCCCCCGTTCCTCCTCGTCACGATCCCCCCGCCCGGCCGCGCGGGCGGCCACCGCGCTCGCCGCCTCCCTGGTCCTGAGCGGCTGCGGCAGCACCGGCACCACGAGCACCGGAGCCAGGGCGGGCGGCGCGCAGAGTTCCGCCACCGACGCCTCAGCCTCCCCGACGCCAAGCCCCAGCAATCCAACCGAGCCAACCGGACCAACCGCCCCAACCGAGCACACCGAGGGCGCCCTCCCGACCACCGACGACGGTGGGGCGAGCGCCTCCGGCGAGCCAACGCCGTCGGGCAGCGAAGGCCCGGCGCTTCCCACCACCCCGACCACGGCGCCGCCCGTCGCCACGCAGGACACGGTGGCGCCCACGGCGCCGCCCCAGACGATCGCGGACCCCGTCGATTGCTCCAAGGTCCCGTGCGTGGCGCTGACCTTCGACGACGGCCCGGGCCGGTACACCCAGCGGATCCTCGATGCCCTCGAGGCGGCCGACGCCAAGGCCACGTTCTTCCTGATCGGCACGCAGATCCGCGCGTACCCGCAGCTCGTCAAGGCCGAGGCGGCGGCCGGCATGCAGCTTGGCAACCACACGTGGGACCACGCCAATCTGACCAAGCTCACGCGCGCCCAGCAGCTCGCCGAGCTCACCAAGGTGGACCGCGAACTCGCGGGGCTCGTGGGCGTCACGCCCGTGTTCCTGCGCCCGCCGGGCGGCGCGTTGGACAAGGCGGAGAAGGTGGCGCTCAAGCGGCCCATCGCCGATTGGAGCGTGGACACCGAGGACTGGCGCACGCGCAATACGGCGCAGACGATCAAGGCGGCCTCGGCAGCCAAGCCCGGCGACATCGTGCTGATGCACGACATCCACGCGAGCACCGCTGCCGCCGTCCCGCAGATCCTGAAGAACCTGCGCGCCAAGGGCTACCGCCTCGTGACGCTCACCGAGCTGATCGGGCAACACCCCACCCTCGGCATCGCCTACGGCTGGGGACAGAAGCCCGGCGGGCCGAAGCACCGCTAGGGCCGCTCCTCCCGGGGCGCATGCTCGGCGAACCACAGCGCGGCCTGGACGCGGGAGTCAAGGCCCAGCTTCGCCAGCGAGCTGGAGACGTGAGACTTAACGGTCGTCTCGGCGAGGCCGAGCTCCCGGGCTACGGCCCGGTTGCTCAGCCCGTCGGAGACGAGGGCGAGCACGTCCAGCTCGCGCGGCGTCAGGTCCGCGGGCGGCCAGGGGGAGGGCCCGACGGCGGGCGGCCGG
>JALAHE010000243.1 GCA_022712075.1 Galactobacter sp. | reverse complement strand
GAGCTCCGCGAGGCCGGCGGCCTGGCGGCGCTCATCTGGTCCTTCCGCCCCGAGACCACGCCCCTGCCCACCACGGTCGCCGAGGTGCCGAGCACCTCGGCCGAGTCGCTCGCGCTGTCCAAGGAACTCAAGCGCCGCGGCTTCGCCTTCGTGGGTCCCACCACCATGTTTGCGCTCATGGAGGCCGTCGGGATCGTCGATACCCACCTGCTGGGCAGCCACCGCCGCGGGGTCTCGGGGCTCTGGAACCCGGATGGCACCCGGGCCAAGGACCCGTCCTTGGGCTGACGGGCGGGGCGACGGAGCGGGGATCGCGCACCGTTCCCCCCGCGCGGGGCCCCGGTCTCACAGGGCCCTTTCTTCCCTCCTGCACGGGCCAACTCGCGCTCGGTATGCCAAGGTTGTCTCGAACGAGACGTGCGGGCGGGCCGCGCCCCGTGTCCGCCGCATCGCGTCCCCACCGTGGGAACGCCACCAACATCAGGGGGAAGACCATGAGCAACACTCCGAACAACGGCGAGCAGCAACCCGGCTCCGCTCCGCAGCCGGGGGCCTGGGGCCGCCCGGCCCAGCCCGCCGCAGACGCCGCACAGACGCCCGAGACCGGCGCCGCCCCGGCGTGGGGCGCCCCCAGCGGCTATGGAGCCCCCGAGTCGCCCGCCACCCCGGCGTGGGATCAGCCCGCCTCCCCTGCTCAGGCCGCGCCGGCCGGTTGGGACGCCCCCGCCGCCGCGCAGTCGCCGGCTCAGGGCGGCTGGGATGCGCCGGCCGCCGGGGCCGCGCCCGGTGCCGCGCCGAGCTGGGACCAGCCCGCCGCGCAGGGCTCCCAGGACTGGGCCCAGAACGCCGCGGCCCAGCAGGGCTACGCGGCCCCCGGTGCGCCCGGTGCACCGGGTTACGGTGCGCCCGGCTACGGTGCCCCGGCCGCCGGCGGCTACGCGGCCCCCGGTGCCTCCGGCGCTGCGGGCGGCTACGCCGTGAACTACGCCGTGCCCACGGGCCTGCAGGGCGGCCTCGACGGCGCCGCCAACCCGGACGACCTCACCCGCCCGCTCTACGGCGCCACGTTCGGGCAGGCGATCAAGCGCTTCTTTAAGAACTACGTGAACTTCAACGGGCGCGCGTCCCGCTCCGAGTTCTGGTGGGCCGCACTTGCCGTCGCCCTCATCGAGCTCATCCCCTTCATCCTGTACATCGTCGGAGCGAGCCAGGTGGCGGCGATCGCCCTGCAGCACGTTGACGTCAACGGCAACATCGATACTCAGGCCGCCACCGCCGCCGCCGCGGGCCCCGCAGCTCTCGTCATGATCGGTGGACTGCTCTCCGGTCTCATCGGACTGGGTCTCATCCTGCCTATGCTCGGCCTGACCTGGCGCCGCCTGCACGATGCCAACTTCACGGGTCTGCTCACGCTGCTGCATCTGGTGCCGGGCGTCGGCAGCCTCGTGGTCCTCATCCTCTGCGCGCTGGAGTCCAAGCCGGAGGGCCGCCGCTTCGACGTCGCCCCCGGGTACGCAAGCTACTGAGCACCCCCGCTCAGCAGCGCTGAACGCGCAGACGGCGCCGCCCCGCAGGGGCGGCGCCGTCTCGGCGTTGGGGGGCGAGCCCGGCCGGCTCAGTCCACGCGCTGGAAGGCGAACCAGGCGGGATTGCCGCCGGTCTCGATGCGCTGGGTGGCCTCGAGCGCGCCCTGCTCGCTCACGCGATACACGCTCACGCCGCCGGAGGTCTCCCCGCCCACGAGGATGAGGTCGCCGGAGGGCGCCACCGCGGCGGCGCGCGGGCGCTCCTCCGTGCGGACACTGCTGAGGACGCGCGGGGCGTCCCCGGCCTCGACCACGGTGAGCTTGGAGGTGGTGCGTTCGGTGGTCACCCACAGGGAACCGGAGCGCGCCTGGCGGATCTCCGCCGCCCAGATGGGACGCTCGGGGACGGGCGCGCCGCCCGGAACCCGAGCGACGCCGGTGCCCAGATCGTCGTCGGGCGAGACGATGCTGACCTCGCCGGCCAGCGTGAGCGCGCCGGTCTCGGCGTCGCGGGCGAAGGTGATGACCTCGCCGCTCATCTCGGTGACCACCGTGACGCGACTGCCGTCGGATGAGACCACGAGGTGACGCGGGCCGGAACCGGCGGGCTCCACCGAGGTAGCGGGCAGGCGCACGAGCGCCGGCTCGCCCTCGCCGCCGCGGCGGTACGCGAGGATCGCGTCGGAGCCGAGGGCCGTCGCGTAGACGTGACGGCCGTCGCGGGTGGTGGCGACAGCATGAATGTTCTTGCCGGCGCCCGCGTCCGTGAAGGTCGGCTGCTCGGTGCACGGCAGGCCATCCGCATCCACGGGCACGCGGGAGAGCGCGGAGTCGTGGTAGCTGGCCACGAGCACGGCGTCCGTGTCGAAGGCCAGGAAGGCGGCCGAATGGGGAAGGGCAAAGTCGCCGCGGTGCTCGAGGCGGCCGCCGGCGACCACGGTGAAGACGCTCAGCAGCGGTTCCTGCGTGGCGCGGCCCGCGTACAGCATGGCGCGCTCGTGATCGAAGGCGAGCGTGTTGACGCCTTCGACGCCCTCCACCACGCTCAAGCGCCGCAGGGTGCCGTTGTCCGCGTCCAGCGCGTGGACCTCGATGGTCCCCTCCGCGCGGCACGCGATAAAGCTATAGGTCGACATTGATCCTCCCGGGTTCCGCACAAATTTACCCGTTGCCGGGGGTCGTTCCCGCCACGAGACGCGCGTTGGGCACGAGCCGTGACAGCCCCCACCTCCACCGCGAGCGGGGGGTGGGG
>JALAHE010000242.1 GCA_022712075.1 Galactobacter sp. | reverse complement strand
CCGCCGGCCAGGCCGAGCCCGCCGCCCAGGCCGCGTGAAGCCCCGCGGCGGCGGCACCCGCGACGGCCGTCACCACGGCGCCGGCCATCCCGGCGGTCCGCGCCGCCGCGCCGCCGGCCCCGCTCACGACTCGTCCGCGGAGAGCAGCTGGAAGAGCCGGTGGTCGCGCCACGTGCCGTCGATGCGCAGGTAGGAGGGGGCCACGCCGTACTCCTCGAAGCCAGCCGAGCGCAGCACGGCCTGGGAGCGGTCGTTGTCCAGGAGCGTCGCGGCCTGGAGCCGGTGCAGGCCCAGCACCTCGAAACTGAACGCCGCGGCGGAGGCCACCGCCTCCTTGGCGAAGCCGCGCCCGCCGGCGTCCCGGGAGACCCAATAGCCAAGCGAGGCCGATTCGAACGCCCCGCGCACGATGTCGTTGATGTTGATGGCCCCCACGACCTCCTCGCGCTCGCCGAGGATGACAAACGGCGCGCAGAGGCCGGCCTGCCAATCCGTGAGCTTGCGTTCGGCGAGGTCAAGCTGACCGCGCTCGGTGAAGAAGGAGCCCGGGCGGGTTGGCTCGTAGGGCGTCAGGAAGTCCCGATTGGCGCGGTAGAGCTCGGCGAGGTCGAACGCGTCGTTGATGTCGAGGATGCGGATGCGGGTACTCACGCGGGGCCTTCCGTGGCTGCTGTCCCCGCCCGGGCGTTGCCGCGCCGAGAAGCGGGGGTGGCTTCTTTTCGCACACTACCAACGCCTCCCGGACACCACGCAAGGGTGCCCGCCGCCTGGCCGGGAAAGGCTCAGGCGGCGGGCACGCGGCGTTCAGCTGGGGCGGTGCGGCGATGCCTACCAGGCGAGGTCGAGGCGCAGGCGGCGCTCCTGCGAGCGCAGCAGGCCCAGCTCCTCGATGTCGTCGATGTACGGGTAATCCAGCTCCTCCTCGGGGGCCGCGCCGTAGAGGGCGAAGCGCGGGCTCGCGCCGTCCTCCTCGGCCAGGACCAGGAGCAGCGCGCGGCGGGCCGTGGCGCCGGCGGGCAGCCCGGCCACCTGGAGGGCCTCGAAGCGGTCATCCAGCGGCGCGAACTCGTCGAGCTCGTCGTCGTCGATCTCGTCGGTCTCGTCCTCGTCGTCGTCCTCGAGGGAGTCCTCCGCGAGCAGCCCGGCGTCGTCGCGGTCGTCGGCCTCCTCGGGGGAGCCGGGCACCACGGAGAGATCGGCGCCGCCGGCCTCCTCCTCGGCGGCGAGCAGATCGCTCAGGCCCCAATCGGCGAGCAGGCGCTCCTCGGTGCCCGTGACGCGCACCGCGATGAGGGAGAGCAGCTCGCCGAGGGCCAGGCCGTCCGACTCGCGCTGCACCCACGTGACGGTGCCCTCGTCGTCGATCGTCTCGATGAGCGCCCACACGGCGGTGACGTTGGCGACGTCGTCCACGGTCTCGAACTCCCAGCCGGGGAAGAGCGAGGTCAGCGGCACCAGCTCGGGAGCCTCGGAGAGCGCCGTGGCCTGCGGCGACGGCACGTCCCACGTGAGCTGCTCGGTGAGGCGCAGCTGGGCCAGGCGCAGCAGGCCGAGCACCTCCTCGTCGGAGAGCTCGGGGCTGTAGACGTCGCGGGCGGGCTCGCCGTCGGCGTCGGTGCTGATGACCAGCAGGAGGAAGCGGCCCGTGAGCTCCTCGGCGCCGAAGTCGCCGATGCTGAGGGAGGAGAAGCGCTCGTCGAGCGGCGCCTCGGGGACGTCCGACTCGTCGTCGTCCTCCGGGTCGCCCACGAGCTCGTCGTCGTCGAACCAGACGTCGGCGGCCTCGAGGCCGGCCAGGTAGCCGGAGACCTCGGCGTAGACGGTGGCCGGGTCGGCGCCCTCGCTGGCGCGCTCGTGCCACGTGGCGTCGCCATCGTCGTCCACGGTCTCGAAGTAACCCCACACCTGGGTGGGCGTCTGCCCCGGCTCGAGGGCCGGGAGCGGGAAGTCGGCGAGCAGGGTGTCAAGGGTGACCGCATCGGTCCGCGTGGTGGTCATGGCACGAGCCTGGCACCGCGCCCGCCGCCGCGGGCGACGGGTCGGGGAAGCCTGGGTGAATCCCTCGTTCATTGCCCGACGCCGCGTGGTCACCGAGCGCCGCCCGCGCGCCTTCCGGCGCGGCGGGGACCGCGGAGCCGGGTTCAGCCGAGCGGTGCGCGGACGATGTGGTTCTCGTAGGCGTACACGGCCAGCTGCACGCGGGAGCTCAGGCCGAGCTTGCGCAGGATCGCCGAGACCTGCGTCTTGACGGTCGCGAGGCTCACGGACTCGCCCTCGGCGATCTGGGCGTTGGAGAGGCCCTTGGCGCACAGGAGGAACACGGCGCGCTCGCGCTCCGTGAGCTCCGGGAGGATGTGCTCGGGGACGGGGAGGTCAGCGCCGTGGCGCTCCAGGACCTCTCGCAGCTCGGGGGCGCCCACGGCGAGGTCGCCGTCCAGCACGCGCTCAAGCGTGGAGACGAGCAGCGCGGGCGGCGCGTCCTTGGTCAGGAACGCGGCGGCGCCGCGGTGCATCGCCTCGTAAACCGCCTGCCCGTGGCGCAGGGTCGTCAGCACGACGACGGGCGTGTGGTCGCCTTCAGCGCGCAGGCGCGCCAGGACCTCGAGGCCGCTCATGCCCGGCATGCGCAGGTCGAGCAGGATCGCGTCCGGCCGCTCGGCGGCGACGAGGTCGAGGGCCTCCTGGCCGGAGGCCGCCGGGCCCACCACGGAGAACTCCGGGCGGGCCTCGAGCACCATGGACAGGCCCTGCGAGAAGAGGGGCTGGTCGTCCACGACCAGCACGCGCGGCGTCATCGCAGCACCACCGCGCTCTCGGCGACCGCCGGAAGGTGGGCCGTGACGAGCCAGCCAGTGCCGCCGTCAGCGGCGCCGTCGTCCCCTCCCACGGAGGCGGGCGTTTCGCCCGAGCCAACCGAGGCGTCGTCGGGCCCGGCGGTGAGCCAGCCGCCGGCGACGGCGGCGCGCGTGCGCATGCCCTCAAGCCCCAGGCCGGTGCCGGGACGCGGCTCGCTGCCGGGCGCCGCCGTGGAGGCGAGGGTGAGCGTGAGGCCCGGGTCCTCGCCGCGCCAGTCGAGGACGAGGCGCGCGGTGGCGCCGCGGCCGCCGTGGGTGAGGACGTTGGTGAGGGCCTCCTGGAGGATCCGGTAGAGCGCGAGCTCGGTCGAGTCGCCGAGCGGCAGGCGCTCGCCGAACTCTTCGGTCTCGAGGCACAGGCCTGCGTCGCGGACGTTCTGAATGAGGCCCGGGAGGCTGTCGAGGCCGGGGGAGGGGAGGTCGGTGTCCTCGCCGTCGAGGCGCTCGATGAGGGCGCGGACGTCGCGGAGCGAGGCGCGGGCGACGTCGACCATGCGGCGCACGGCCTCCTGCTGCTCGGTCCCCTGGCTGACGAGGGCGCCCTCGCCCTGCGCCACGATGACGGTGAGGGAGTGGGCCAGGACGTCGTGCACGTCGCCGGCGATCCCGCGGCGCTCGTCCTGGCGGGCGCGGTCCTGCTCGGAGGCCTTGAGTTCGGCGCGGGCCTGCGCCAGGCGGCGGCGTTCGAGCGCGACGCTCGTGGTGAGCTTCAGGCCCCAGGCCAGGACCGCGGGGAGGAGGAAGAGAGGAAGCGCCTGGAGTGCGGAACCGAGAATGACAGCTGGTCCACCGTAGGGGGAACCGTCGCCCGCGCTGGTGGTGACCAGCGATCCGTCCTCGCTGATCCAATGGGTGCCGATGGCGGAGGCCGAGGCCACGAAGGGGATGAAGAGCGCCGTACCGAGGAGAACGGAGAGAGCCGCCGCCCACCACCAGTCGGCTCCAAAGGGGAGGAAGACCAAGGCGATCAGGATGGCCAGAAGGGCGCCGACGACCATGACGGTCGGCCTCCACGAGGCCACCCATTCGGGGACGAAGGCGGCCGCCGTGATGGCCAGACATCCGGCCGCCACGATCCACGCCCCGGCCCAGGGCCGAAGCGGGGCGATCGCCGCGCCGGCGACGAAGGGCACCAGCGTGAGCACCGTGAGCCAGGCTCCGGTGGCGTCGCTCGCGTTGGCAATGCACGCCAGGACCGCGTAGATCACCCCCGCCGTTCCGATCAGCAGCGCGATCGCGCGGCGTGGAACGCGCAGGGAGTCCACGAGTCGCCGGAAGCGCGGGGTGAGCGATGGGGTGGCTCGGGACCCGAAGGCGGCCAGAATCAAGGCCACGACCCATCCGGCGAGCAGGGCTCCCCCCAGGGCCAAGAGATGGGCGACAAGGATCGGGCCGCCGAACAGTCCGACCGTCTCTGCGGCGGACGGGAAGGTCCCTCCGGTGCGGGAATCCGTATAGAGCATGCCGTGTTCGGTCCACAACTGCAGGCCGTTGGTACGCAGTGCGTACGACTGCAGGCCAGCCGTTGCCGAGCCCGTGAGGGCCAAACCGACCAAGACGGCGCCGACGGCGGTGACCACTGCACGCGACTCTGGGCGCCATGCCCGGGCTGAGCTGGGGGACGCGGGTGCCGTCAGCGTCAAGAGCGCCAGGGTGAGGAAGGTGGCGAGCACGAGCCCCATGTGAAGCATCGGCCAGTCCGTCAAGGTCAACGGGACGACAGTCGGCACGAGCCATGTCAGTGAGGAGACCAAGGTGAGCCCAAGACCGAGCGCTGGCCATCGCGGGGCGAGCCCGAGGGCAACGGCGGCGAGGGCAAGCGTGCCGATCCCGCTGACCCATGCGGCGGCGGAGCCGGCCGTGGCGAAGAGGGCAAGGCACATGACGGCGGCAGACACGAGCGGGCAGAACAACGCCAAGACTCGGCGTAGGCCCCACGCACGCGGTGCCTCGTTGAGTTGTGCCCCCGCCGATGCAGAAGCTGCCCAAGCGGTCGACTCAGTGACCGGGGCCGTCGATGACTCGGTGGTGTCCATGCCGCTCACGCTATGTCGGGGGCACCGGCGTGGGGAGCGAACCGCGCCCAAGTTCATTCCAAGGAGTGAGGATGGGCCCACGGTCGGACGCGAGCGGTCGGGGCCCTGGGGCATCCTGGAGGGCATGTCGGTCAACGCTTTCCTCACCCCGAGCACCGAGCCGCGCCGGAAACGACGCCTCAAACTCGGCTCGTGGGCGCTCGCCGGGCTGCCCGCCGTCGTGCTGGCGTACCTGCCCCAGATCGACCTCCAGCCGGGCGCAGACGTGCCGGGCGCCGGGTTCATCCCTGCCCTGCAGGCCATGATCTGGCCGCTGTGCGCGCTCGCGCTGCTCGCGGCACTCGTCTTCCTCGCCTGCCGCCGCGTGGTGGCGGGGGTCCTGCTCATCATCGCCGTGGTGGCCGCGGGCCTCGCCTCCCGCGTCCCAGACCCCACACCCGAGCTCGCCGCCTCGGCCGAGCAGGTGCAGCAGCGCCGCACGGTGCAGCTCATGAGCGTCAACGCGTCCTACGGCGAGGTGGACGCGGACGCCGTCGTGGACGCCGTGCTCATGCGCAACGTCAGCGTCCTGGTGATCCAGGAGGCTACGGAGGGCCTGATTGATCGGCTCAACGAACGCCCGGCCTTCAAGCAGCTCTTCACGCACCGAACCGGCGCGCTCCCCGAGGTCGGCGCGGACGGCACCATCATCCTCGCGACCGGCCCGGTCAAGGAGGAGACCCCGGCCTGGCCGGACGGCGGCCGACACTTTGAGCAGCGCACCGCCGTGGTGACGGTGCCGGGCTTCCGGCCCATTCGGGTCATGGCCGTGCACACCCTGCCGCCCACCGCCGACGCCGGAGTCTGGCGCGATGAGCTTGACACGCTCGGCGCCTACCAGCGCTCCAAGACCGATCTCCCGCTCGTCGTGGCCGGTGACTTCAACGCGACCGAGGCCATGCCCGGCTACCGCGAGGCGACGCGGGGGCTCGACGACGCGGCCCGCGTGAGCGGCTGGTGGCCCCAGCCCACGTGGCCGCAGCGCCCCCTCCCGCTCACCCAGCTCGACCACGTCCTGGTCCGCGGGCTCGGCCCCGCCGCGTGGGAACGCGTGCAGCTCCCCGGCACCGACCACCGCTCCGTCGTCACCGGCCTGCACCTGCCCGAGGACTGAGGGGGCACAGCGCACCGGGCCCCACGCACGACGGCGTGGGGCCCGGTGGGTGCCCGGCCTCGCCCCAGGGGCGCGGCCGGGCATGGCGCCGCGGCGCTGGCTCAGGCGCGGCGGCGCAGCATGGCGAGGACCAGCAGGCCCGCGCCCCCGGCGAGCAAACTGCCCGCGGCAAGCAGCCACGGGACGGCCGCCGCGCCCGTGTGCGCGAGGGATGCGGCACCGTCCGCCTGGGCCGCGCCGGCGTCGTCATTCCCCGCCGCTGACCCGGCCTCCGGCTGGGAGCCGTCCGTCGCGTCGTCGGGCGTTGAACCCTGCTCCCGGCCGTCCTCGGCGCGGTCTTCCCTGCCGTGCACCCCGGTGCCTGGGGACTCGGGATTGACCGGGTCCACCGGGGTCTCAGGGTCCACCGGGGTCTCCGGGTCCACGGGAGTCTCCGGCTCGGGGCAGCTCGTCGCGAGCGTGCCGGTGCGCAGCGAATGCCCGTCGGTGTTGTTGTCGTCCACGTAGAAGGTCGGGACGGCGCCGTCCACGCACTGCGAGGCGTCGGCGATCGCAAAGCCCTCGTTGCCGAAGTTCTGCGTCTGCGCCGGACGCTCGTAGAGCGCGGTGCGGGCGAAGGACTGGGTCGCGGCGGCGGGTGCCACCCGGGCCGTGGTCCCGGCGACCGCCGCAGGGGAGGCCGCCGCGCCTTCGCGCGGCGAGAAGACGGCGATGCGGCCGTTGCACGCGTCGTCGCACGCGACCCAGAGGGCGTCCCGCTCGGCGTCGAACTGAAGATCGGCGACCACCTCGAAGCCGGAGTCGATGGACGCGATCCGGGCGAAGGCCCCGCCGTCCATGAGCGCGTACAGGTACACCTGGCCCGTGCCCTCGACGCCCACGGCAAACAGCCCCTCGCCGTGCCCCGGGTAGTCGGCGGGAAGGTACGCGGCTCCCGTGCGCTCATCGAGGATGGAGCGCGCGGTGAGCCAGGCGTCGGGAATCCAGGTGACGCCCTCGAGGCCGGCATTCGCGCCGAGGCCGGGGAAGTCGGCCGCGAGGTTCCACTCCGCCGCGGCCTTGAGGACGGGAGTTCCTGCCTCGGCGGTGAGCGAGGCCGAGCCGGTGTCCGCGGCCGGGAGCTCGTAGCGCAGCACGGCCGGTCGGGACACCCCCTTGACGTCGTTGTCCCGCTCGCTCGAGACGAAGAGGCCCGCCGCCGAGCCCCCGGAGGTCACGGTGACGCCCTCGGCGTCCACCGTGCCGGAGCCGTCCGGGTAGCGCAGCTCATAGCCGCGCGTGCGCTGCCAGCTCGCGCCGGCGTCGGTCGAATCCAGGCGGTAGAGCTCGCCGTCGCCGTTCTGGACCACCCACAGCGCGCCCGGCGTGCCGCCCGTGCCCGGCTCGTGGTCGATGCCGCTCCAGTCCCCGCGGGTCTCGTCCGCGGCGTCCAGCGCACGGACCGTGTCACCGCCGGGCCACGGCGCGGCGCTCACGCCGTCGCCGCCGCCCTGCTCCCCGCACGCGTTGGCGGCGCCCGGCGTCACGCGCTCGGTCTCGGCGAACTCGCCGCTTCCGTCCGGGCACCGCCCGTACGAGGTGGCGGCGTGGGCCTGCCACGCGTACTCGTCCACCACGGTGCCGTCCACGCCCAGGAGGCGCACGGCGTCGGCCTTGCCCAACCCGAAGCCGAACTGTGCGGTGTCCAGGCGCAGGAAGCCGCCG
Organism: Galactobacter sp.; assembly: GCA_022712075.1. Classification (GTDB taxonomy): domain Bacteria; phylum Actinomycetota; class Actinomycetes; order Actinomycetales; family Micrococcaceae; genus Galactobacter. The sequence goes on along the minus strand of JALAHE010000242.1, from coordinate 4,703 downwards.
GCCGGGATCGGCTCCAGGCCGCTCAGCGTGTAGCGGTGCCCGGCCTTGTCCGGCTCGGCGTCCGTGAGGACCAAGCCGTTCGGGTCGGCCTGTCCGGCGCCCGTGTTGTACAGCTCCACCCAATCGTCGGGATCCCCGCCGTCGGAGACGACCTCGTTGATCACGAGGGGCGAGGAGCAATCGTTCGGCGCGCCCTTCGTGGAGCGCGTGGTGGTCGTGAAGGCCCCCGTGAGATCGGGGCAGCGGCCGTAGGTGACCGTGGCGTGGACGGTCCACGCGTACTCCACGAGAGGGGCGGCGTCCGCGGCCTTGACGTCGGTGCCGGCGGCGTAGAGCCGCACGGCGTCCTCGCCGCCCAGGCCGAACGGGAAGCCGGGCCGGTCGCCCTGGACCCCGTCCACCACGAGCAGGCCGTTCGCGGGGATGACGCTCCCGGCGGGGAGCGTGTAGGCGTGGTCCTTCTTGGCCGGCTCGGCGTCCGTGAGGATGAGCCCCGAAGCGTCGAGCGGGGCGTCGCCCGGATTGCCGAGCTCCACCCAATCGGTGTCGTCGCCGTTTGACTCGACCTCGTTGATCACCGGCACGACGGCGCGTGCCGGGTCGGTCGCGTCGCTCGCCTCGGTGGCGGGGGACGCGGGAACGATGGCCGGGGCCGCGCCCGGCGCGGCCACCGCGAGGGGAGCCGGAAGGAGAGCAAGGGCGAGTGCGGCCGCCAGGGCGGCCGGGGCCAGGGCACGGGCGGTGGAGGCCTGCCTGCGGGGGTGAGATGACATGCGCTCTAGCCAAGGCGGGGGGGGTGACGGCCCGCGGGGCGGGAGATGAACGCCGGGTGAAGTGGCGTTGTCGCCCGTGGTGCCCGCCTCCGCCGCCGGGCGCGGGGGAGTCGTCCACCGGCAGTTCATCGAACTCCTGAGCTACGTGGAGGCGTTTTGCAGGCAACGCCCAGACTCGCTCCGTAGTGTCAGTGACACCTCAAGGGTGCGAGTGATGCAAAGGTCCCGAACGGCATAGCCGGTCGGGACCTTCTGCGTGTGGGGTGAGGATCAGGCGACCGCGAGGAAGCCGAGCACGGCCGCGGCGACGGACACTGCCGCCAGGACCAGCGCGGGGGCCGAAGGCTCCTTGCGGCGTACGTGCACGATCACCGCGCCAACCATGACCACGGCCAGAGCCACGGCGGCGATAGGTGCAAGGATCGGGGCGATGCCGGTGAGCACGGGCAGGACGAGGCCGATCGCGCCGAGCACCTCGGCGATGCCGATGAACTTGATCATGCCGGGGGAGAAGTCCTCGGCCCAGCCCATGCCGCCCTCCACGATGGCGGCCTTGGGCTTGGTGGCCTTCATGCCGCCCGCGGCGAGCATGGTGAGGGCGAGCAGACCGGCGACGATCCAATAGGCAACGAGCAAGGGATTCCTCCAGGGGTGCGCGTCAGTGCAATACTGACGATGAGTAAGTAACCCCATGATGAGTGAGTAACGTGGGGCCTGCAAAAGGCACACGGATGTGCGCCACACGCGCACACCGCTGTGCGTGAGGCGGCACCCGAGCACAACGCAAGGAAGCGCATGAGCACCACCCCCGCCCCCACCAGCCCCAGCACCCCGGCACGCAGCGCCTACGAGGGCGCGTGCAACGAGCCGGGCAGCGACGGCAAGGCCGTCCGCGAGGTGCTCTCGCGCGTGGGCGATAAGTGGTCGCTGCTCATCATCGCCACGCTGAACGAGGGGCCCCTGCGCTTCACGGCGCTGCACCAACACATCCCCGGGATCTCCCAGCGCATGCTGACGCTGACCCTCAAGCACCTCGAACGCGACGGCCTCCTGACCCGGACGGCGTACGCCGAGGTCCCGCCCCGCGTTGAATACGAGCTCAGCGCCGTGGGCCGCACCCTCATCGGCCCGGCCGTGGCGCTGGCCGAGTGGGCCGTCGGCAACTACCCCCAGATCGAAACCGCCCGCGCGGCGTACGACGCGCGCTGAACCCGGCCGCCCGCCGTCGTGCCGCCTCAGGCGCCTTGCCGCCGCAGCGCCTCGAGTTCCGGGTCGAGGAACTTGCCGAGCACGCTCGTGGACTGATCGGCGTAGCCGAGCCGCTCGTAGAAGCCGAGCACCCTCTCGTTGGTCGAGCGCACCATGAGCTGGACCTTGGGCGCACCGGCCGCGCGCAGCCACTCCTCCGCGGCCTCCATGGCGGCCCGGCCCAGGCCCGTCCCCTGCCGAGCGGCGGCCACGGCCACGTAGTAGACCCAGCCGCGGTGCCCGTCCACGCCGACCATGACCGTGGCGAACAGCTCGCCGTCCTCGAGCAGGCCCAGGACCGCCGAACTCGTCCCCGAGACCGCGCGCAGGAAGTCGCCGCGCGGATCGTTCCACGGACGCACCAGTCCGGCCTCCTCCCACAGCGCGGCGGCGGCCTCGGCGTGGTCCGGGGCGAGGGGAGCGAAGACGGGCATGGCTGTCCTTTCGTTGGAAAGCGCCAAGCCTAGAGTGGGCGCATGGTTGCCGCCGAGTTCACGACGCCTGGCCCGCCCACCGACGCGGAAATCCCGGCCTATCTGCGCGCGCTGGGCCTTCCGGGTCTCGCCGACGTCCACGTGCACTTCATGCCGCACAACGTGCTGGAGAAGGTCTGGGGCTTCTTCGATCGTGTGGGCGAGGACCTCGGCGCCGCTCCCTGGCCCATCACCTACCGCCTGCCGGAGTCGGAACGCATCGCCACGCTCCGCGCGCTCGGCGTCCGCGCGTACCCGACCCTCAACTACCCTCACCGCGCGGGGATGGCCGGCTGGCTCAACGACTACTCGTGGGACTTCGCCGCGGCGCACCCCGAGGCGGTCCCCTCCGCGACCTTCTTCGCCGAGCCGGACGCCGCCGAGACGGTGCGCGCCGCCCTGGCGGGCGGGGCCCGCATCTTCAAGGTCCACGTGCAGGTGGGGGAGTTCTCCCCGGATGCTTCGATGCTCGACGAGGCGTGGGGCCTGATCGAGGCGGCCCAGGTCCCCGTGGTGATCCATGCCGGTTCCGGACCGCACGGCGGTTCCTTCACCGGGCCGGCCCCGGTGCGGCGGCTGCTCGAGGCCCATCCAGGCCTGGTCCTCGTCATCGCCCACGCCGGCATGCCCGAGTACGCCGAGTTCACCGACCTCGCCGAGGAGTACCCAGGCGTGCACCTGGACACCACGATGGTGGGAACGGACTACGCCGAGGCCATCGCGCCCGTGCCCACGGCGGTCCTGGAGCGCTGGGCCGGGATGCCGGACAAGATCGTGCTCGGCAGCGATTTCCCGAACATCCCGCATCCCTACGCGCACCAACTGCGGGCGCTGGCCGGCTGGGGCCTCGGCGATGCGTGGATGCGCGCCGTGCTGTGGGAGAACGGCGCTCGGCTGATGCGTCTGCCGGACGCCGGCGTCGGGGGAGCGTGACAGGCTGGGACCCATGATCGAACGCACGCCGCAGATGCAGCTCAGCCCCACCTCGCTCGAGGACCTCGAGGAGGTCCACGCGCTCTACTCCGACCCGCGGGTCTGGACGCACCTTCCCTCGGGGCGCTTCATCGATCTCGAGAAGACGCGCGCCTGGATTCAGGGCCGCGTTGACGCCTGGGAGCTTCAGGGCCTCGGCAGCTACGTGGCGCGGGACCCGGAGAGCGGCGCGCTCCTGGGCCACGGCGGCTGCGATGTCCGCGGTACGGAGGTTGAGGGCGGGGCCTTCTGGAACCTCGGCTACCGCTTTGCGCCGGAGGCGCAGGGCCGCGGTCTCGCCACGGAGCTCGCCCGCCACTCCATGGCACGGGCGCTCGAGGTGCGTCCCGAGCTGCCCATCGTCGCGTTCCTGCTTGAACACAACGCCGCCTCGGCCGCCGTGGCCCGCAAGCTCGGGATGACCCTGCAACACCGCGGCCCGGATGCAGGCAACCCGGACCCGGAGGCCATTCGGCTCGTCTTCGCCGACCGCGAGCTCACGCCCGCGCAGCTCGCCGCGACACTCGCCTGAGCGCCTGGTCGGGGCCCGACGGCGCGTGGCCGGTGGTTGCCCCGGTTCAGGCCGGCGTCGCGGGCGCCGGGCTCAGGCCCCGGGCCAGTGCTCCACGGCCGCGAGCACCACAAAGCCCAGGCCGAGCAGAATGAAGACGACGCCGGCCACGGCGTCAAGCGTGTTGGTCCAGCGGGAGACCGCCGAGCGCAGCTTGGGGTGGCCCACGAGGGCGGCGATCACCGAGAACCAGCCCACCGTCGTCACCACGAGCAGCACCAGCAGGAAGACCGTCTGCCAGAGCGGCCGCTGCGCCGCGATGAACGGCGCGAACACCGCCGAGATGTAGATGACGAACTTCGGGTTGGCGAGGTTCGTGAGCAGACCGCGGCGGAAGGAGGCCGCCACGCCAAGCCGCCCCACGGCGTCGGGCGCTTCCCCCTCCTCGGCTGCCCGGCCGCGCCGGGCCAGCCACGCGCGGAGTGTGCCGATGCCCATCCAGATCAGCACGAGGCCGCCGGCCACCTGCAGGATCACGGTGATGGGCGGGAAGGCCGTCATGACGGCGGCCAGCCCGGTGAAGGCCACGACGAGCCACAGCGCCACGCCGCTCGCGATGCCGGCGGCCGCGGCGATGCCCTCGCGTCGCGAACCGGCCAGCGAGCGGTGGATCACCAGGAACAGGTCGGGGCCGGGGGACATCATGCCGATGACCCACGTGAGCAT
>JALAHE010000241.1 GCA_022712075.1 Galactobacter sp. | reverse complement strand
GGCAAGGGCATCACCTTCGACTCCGGCGGCCTCTCCCTCAAGCCGCCGGCGGGCATGGAGGAGATGAAGTCCGACATGGCCGGCGCCGCCGCGGCCGCGCAGACGCTCTTCGCCATCGCGGAGCTGGGCCTGCCCCTCAGGGTCACCGCCTGGCTGGCACTCGCGGAGAACATGCCCTCGGGCACCGCGCAGCGCCCCTCCGACGTCATCACGATCTACGGCGGGAAGACCGTCGAGGTCACCAACACGGATGCGGAGGGCAGGCTGGTGCTCGCGGACGCCCTCGTCGCGGCGCAGGAGGAGAAGCCGGACCTCGTGGTGGACATCGCCACCCTCACCGGTGCGCAGATCGTCGCACTGGGCAACCGCACCTCCGGCGTCATGGGCACGGAATCGGCCCGCAACACGGTCGTCCTGGCCTCCGAGGCCTCCGGTGAGGCGATCTGGCCCATGCCCATCCCGGAGGAGCTCATCCGCTCCTTCGACTCGCTCACCGCGGACCTGAAGAACTCCGGCGGGCGCGCGGGCGGCATGCTCGCCGCCGGCGCCTTCCTCCAGGAGTTCGTCGAGGACGGGGTGGAATGGGCCCACATCGACATCGCAGGCCCGTCGTACAACTCGGAGGCCGCGCACGGCTACACGGGCAAGGGCGGCACCGGCGTGCCCGTCCGCACACTCGTCGAGGCCGCAGCACTCCTCGCGGAGTCCTGAGCCGCACCGCACACCCGGTCGGCCCGTGACAGTCATCACCGGACTTTCGCCCGCCACCGGGCGAAATCGGATTCGTTTAGTGGAATGATGGTTGTGAGCGCTCTGCAAGGGGCCACAACAGTCATCGGGAATTGAGGAGTGATCCGTGACCGATTCGTCCAACTCGTATGATCTCGTCATCCTCGGAGGCGGCACGGCCGGCTACGCCGCCGCCTTCCGGGCATCGACGCTCGGCCTCACCGTCGCGCTGATCGAGCGCGACAAGGTGGGCGGGACGTGCCTCCACCGCGGCTGCGTCCCCACCAAGGCGCTGCTCCACGCGGCCGAGGTCGCGGACACCACCCGTGAGGCCGGCCAGTTCGGCATCCGCGCGGAGTTCCAGGGCATCGACATCGAACAGGTCCTGGCCTACAAGGACGATGTCATCTCGAAGAACTACAAGGGCCTGCAGGGGCTCATCAAGGTCCGCGGCGTCGACTACATCTCCGGTGAGGGGAAGCTCGTCTCGCAGGACACCGTGCAGGTGTCCAACGACGAGGGCGGAGTCACCGTCACGGGCCGGAACATCGTCCTCGCCACCGGCTCCGAGCCCAAGACGATCGGCCTCGACGTCACGGGCCGGGTGCTCACCTCCACGGAGGCGTTGAATCTCAAGGACACGCCCAAGTCCGCCGTGGTGCTCGGCGGCGGTGTGATCGGCGTCGAGTTCGCCAGCGTCTGGGCCTCCTTCGGCGCGGACGTGACGATCGTCGAGGGCCTGCCCCACCTCGTCGCCAACGAGGACGAGGCCATCTCGAAGAACCTCGAGCGCGCGTTCAAGAAGCGCAAGATCAAGTTCAAGCTCGGCACCATGTTCAAGGGCGTCACGCAGGACGACGCCGGCGTGCACGTCCAGCTCGAGGACGGCAGCACCCTCGACGCCGAGTACCTGCTGGTGGCGGTGGGCCGCGGCCCGGTCACCCAGGGCTTCGGCTACGAGGAGCAGGGCCTCACCCTGGACCGCGGCTTCGTCATCGTCAACGAGCGCCAGCACACCGGCGTGGGCAACATCTACGCGATCGGCGACATCACGCCCGGTCTGCAGCTCGCCCACCGCTCGTTCGCGCACGGCATCTTCGTGGCCGAGGAGATCGCGGGCCTCAACCCCGCACCCCTCGTGGAGTCCGGCGTCCCCCGCGTCACCTACTGCGAGCCGGAGATCTTCTCCGTGGGGCTCACGGAGAAGCAGGCCAGGGAGAAGTACGGCGAGGACGCGGTCGAGACCGTCGACTACAACCTCGCGGGCAACGGCAAGTCCGTCATCCTCAAGACCGGCGGCATCATCAAGGCCGTTCGCGAGAAGGACGGCCCGGTGCTCGGCCTGCACGGGATCGGCGCACGCATGAGCGAGCAGGCCGGCGAGGCCCAGCTCATCGTGAACTGGGAGGCCCTGCCCGAAGAGGTCGCCCAGCTCATCCACGCCCACCCCACGCAGAATGAGGCGATCGGCGAGACCTTCCTCGCCCTCACCGGCAAGCCGCTCCACGCGCACAACTGAGTCCCAAGGAGTCGTTCACGATGTCCAACACAGTCAATATGCCCGCTCTGGGCGAATCCGTCACAGAAGGCACCGTGACGCGCTGGCTCAAGGAGGTCGGCGAGTCCGTCGAGGTCGACGAGCCGCTCCTCGAGGTCTCCACCGACAAGGTCGACACGGAGATCCCCTCCCCCTACGCCGGTGTGGTCGAACAGCACCTGGCGGAGGAGGACGACGAGGTCGAGGTGGGCGCGCCGCTGGCAGTGATCGGCGACGGTTCCGGCTCCGGCGATGCGGCGCCCGCCGCCGAGGCCGCACCCGCTGCGGAAGAGGCGCCCGCCGCTGCGGAGGCCCCGTCCGCCGAGGAGCCGGCCGCCGCGCAGGAGGCCGCTCCCGCCGCCGAGGCTCCCTCCGGCGCCGCGGAGTCCGGTGAGGGCACCGAGGTGACCATGCCGGCGCTCGGCGAGTCCGTCACGGAGGGCACCGTCACCCGGTGGCTCAAGTCCGTCGGCGAGTCCGTCGAGGTCGACGAGCCGCTCCTCGAGGTCTCCACCGACAAGGTCGACACCGAGGTCCCCTCCCCCGTCGCCGGCACCGTGGTGAAGCTCTTCGCCGAAGAGGACGACGAGGTCGAGGTGGGCGCTCCGCTCGCGCTCATCGGCTCCGGCGCCGCCCCGGCACAGGAGGC
>JALAHE010000240.1 GCA_022712075.1 Galactobacter sp. | reverse complement strand
AACTGAGCCACCTCGAGCTGATCGATGAAGTGAGAGGAAAAGACCACGCGTCAGCGCCCCGCCAGTACGGTTCGGGCCGGAGCGGACGGGCGCGGATCGCGATGGGCCAGGCTCGCGCGCAACTGCGTGCGGCCGCGGTGGATGCGCGAGCGCACCGTGCCGAGCTTGAGGCCGAGCGTCTCGGCGATCTCCTCGTAGGAGAAGCCCTCGAGATCACACAGCACCACGGCCACGCGGAAATCGGGGGCGAGCTCCAGGAGCGCGGCGGCGACGTCGGCGTTGAGGTGGGCAAACTCGAAGCTGCGCTCGGGGCCGTCCCCGGTCGCGGCGAGCCGCTCCTCCGCGTCCTCGGCCAGCGGGTCGAAGCGCAGCTTGGCGCGGCGCCGCGCGGAGTCGAGGAAGAGGTTGGTGGCGATGCGGCGCAGCCAGGCGTCGACGGAGCCCGGCGTGAAGCGCTCGAGCGCGCGCAGGGCACGCACGTACGTCTCCTGCACGAGGTCTTCCGCGTCCGCGCGGTTGCCGGTCAATCGGTACGCGAGCCGGGCCAGCGAGGCTCCGTGCTCCGCTGCCAGCGCTTCCGGGGACGGCACCCCGGACGCGGGGACTGGCGACGTGGTTTTCACAGTTGTCATTGTGCTCGGGCAGGCTGTGAAGTTGCTGAACCTTCGGCGCGGCCCGGCCCGGCGTGGCCGGGCACTAGACTGAGGGCTCCCCCTCCTTTTCGATGCAACGGAAGCGCCTTCACGCCCCATGAGCGCCCACAAGCACAGCAGCTGGTCCTACGCAGAGGCGCTGCCCGTCGAGGACGCCGTGCTGGCCAGGGCGAGGGAGCGCGGGCACGAGCTCGGCGTGGAGCCCGTCTCCGCCGGCACCGGCGCCCTGCTCACCGTCCTCGCCGCGAGCGCTGGCGTGCGCACGGCCGTGGAGATCGGTTCAGGCGTGGGCGTCTCCGGCGTCTGCCTGCTGCGCGGCATGGACGCGCGCGGGATCCTCACCACGGTGGAGCCCGACATCGAGCACCTCGACGCGGCGCGGCTCGCGTTCTCCGAGGCCGGATTCGTCTCTCACCGGACCCGCACCATCAACGGCCGCAGCCAGGACGTGCTCCCCCGGCTGGCCGACGAGTCCTACGACCTCGTGCTCGTTGACGGCTCGCGCCAGCGCGTCGCGGCCGACGTCGCCGAGTCGGCCCGGCTCCTGCGCCCCGGCGGCCTCATTGTCATCAACGATGCGCTGGACGACGACGCCGTGCCGCAGCCGGCCGTGCGCCACCCCAGCACGCTCTCGGCCCGCCAGGCCCAGCGCCTCCTGCGCGACGACGAGCGCTTCGCGAGCGCCATGCTTCCCACGGGCACCGGCGTGCTCGTTGCCGTGCGCCGCGCCTGAGCCAGGTGCCGGGCTGCGGCGCCCAACCACAACGAAGGGCCCGGAACCGCTCTAGCGAGCGGTTCCGGGCCCTTGATGTTGCCGCGATGCTTAGGCTCAGGCCTCGGTGGCCTCGAGAAGCACATCGCGCAGGGCGGCGGCCTCATCGTTGTTCAGCTCAAGCACCAGGCGGCCTCCCCCATCGATCGGCACGCGCATGATGAGGCTACGACCCTCTTTGGTGACCTCCAGGGGGCCGTCGCCGGTGCGCGGTTTCATGGCAGCCATCTCGGTGCTCCTCAACTCATGCGGGCGGCGGTTCCGCCCACGTCACTCCCGGCTCGGGTGCGGCCTCACCGGGTTTCTACATCAGTTATTATCCCGGATTCCGGCGCGTGGGGCCAATCACACGGAACGAAAAGTTTGTGACTCTTCCTCGAAAGGCCCTTCTTCGTCGCGGGGAGAGGCCTCCTTCGCAGGCTCAACAACCGCCCCCGAGGCCTCCTCGGCCGCGGATTCCTGCGCCACGAGCGGCTCCTCGGACGGCGAGGCCGGCGCGCCGTCCTCGGCGAGCGCGCCTGCAACGTTGGCCGGGGTGTCGGCGTTCTGCCCGGGCTGCTCGCCCTCCTGGGGACCCCACGCCGCGAGCAGCTCGGCCGATTCGGCCTCGCTCAGCTCGCGGGGTGCCTTGAGGGACTCGAGCTCGCCGTGCAGGCGCTCTATCTCGCCGGCGAGCGCGTCAAGCACGCCGTCCACCTGCTCGCAGCGGTAGCCGCGCAGGGCGGGGCTCAGGCGCAGGCCGTCCACATCGGCGCCGCGTGGGTGCTCGGGGAGCAGGACCGGCGGCAGCACCGGGTCGGGTTCGTAGAGCCCAAGCATCGACGCGCCACCCTCGGCGCGGCGCGCGGTGGCGGGCCGGGGACGGAAACCCACCACGAGGGCGACGCCCAGCAGGGCGATGGCCAGGAAGAGGATGAGGTATTGCACTTACTCGCTCCTATCTGCGCCGGTGGCGTGGGCCACGGCCTCGGCCGGGTCGTCGGTGACGAGCGGTCGCAGCACGTCGGCCTCGTTGACGGTGCCCGCCGCCAAGAGGGTCCCGCGGATCCAGTCGATGAGCGGCGCCCAGAACGCCACGCCCACGAGCGCGACCGGGTAGTCGCTGACCTTGCCGGTCTGGATCAGGGTGAGCACCTCGAAGAGTTCGTCGAGCGTGCCGATCCCTCCCGCGAGGACCACGGCGCCCTGGGTGTACTTCACGAAGTTCACCTTGCGGGCAAAGAAGTAGTGGAACGGCACCGAGAGGTCGATGTAGTGGTTGAAGCCGTCCTCGAAGGGAAGCTGAATGCCCAGCCCCACCGAGACGCCGCCCGCCTCGCGGGCCCCGCGATTCGCCGCCTCCATGATGCCGGGACCGCCGCCCGTCACCACGGCGATGCCCCGCTTGGCGAGCTGCGCGCCCACCTGCCGCCCGGCGTCGTACTCTGGACGCCCCTCCCCCAGCCGCGCCGAACCAAACACGGCGACGGCGGGGCCCAGGTTGCCGAGCACATCGAAGGCGTTGACGAACTCGCCCTGGATGCGCATGGCGCGCCAGGCCTCCTCGCCCGGGTCGGAGCGGTGCGAATCAAGCAGCGCGCGGTCGAAGCGCACCGCCTGCGGCGTGGTGAAGGGCAGCTCGGGCTGCGGCGTCTCGCTCATGGCACCAGCCTACGGGCACGGGGCACGGCCCCGTGGGAAGCCGTTTTTCGCCTTTCGGAGAAATACTTCACCGTTACGGATCCTTTATGTGGGATAAGCCGGAGGTCCTTTGTGGAGCGGATCACACCGACTACCCTCCCTAGACATGAGCACCGCACCCGGGGGCCGCGCAGACGGCTCAGCAAACGTTGTATCGGTGAAGGGCGTCAATAAGCACTACGGCCCCTTGCACGTCCTGAAGGACATCAATCTCGCCGTGGGCAAGGGCGAGGTGGTCGTGGTGCTCGGGCCCTCCGGCTCGGGCAAGTCCACGATGTGCCGCACCATCAATCGCCTCGAGACCATCGACGAGGGTGAGATCAGGGTGGACGGCGAACTGCTGCCGCAGGAGGGCAAGGCGCTCGCCAAGCTCCGCGCGGAGGTGGGGATGGTCTTCCAGTCCTTCAACCTCTTTGCAAACAAGACCATCCTGCAAAACGTCACGCTCGGCCCCCAGAAGGTTCGGGGCATGGGCAAGCAGGAGGCCGAGAGCGTGGCGCTCGACCTCCTGGCCAAGGTGGGCGTGGCCAACCAGAAGGACAAGCTGCCCTCGCAGCTCTCCGGCGGCCAGCAGCAGCGCGTCGCCATCGCCAGGGCCCTGGCCATGCGCCCCAAGGTCATGCTCTTCGACGAGCCCACCTCGGCCCTTGACCCCGAGATGATCAACGAGGTGCTCGACACCATGATCTCCCTGGCCAAGGAGGGCATGACCATGATCGTCGTGACCCACGAGATGGGCTTCGCACGCAAGGCCGCCGATCGCATCATCTTCATGGCCGACGGCCAGATCGTGGAGGAGTCCACTCCCGAAGAGTTCTTCACCAACCCGCGCACTGAAAGGGCCAAGGACTTCCTGTCCAAGCTCATTACCCACTGATTCATGCCACGAGACATCACTCCTGCGGCCGTCAACGTGGCCGGCCGCCACCTTCGAAAGGAGAGCCTCATGGCTCGCTTCAGCAAGGGTCGTTCCGCGGCCACCCTGTCCATCCTCGCGGTCGCTTCCCTGGCCCTCTCCGCCTGTGGCGGCGGCGGCACCCCGGGAGACTCGGGGAGCAACAAGTTCGAGGTCGCCAAGGACGTCAGCATCTCGGGCTCGCCGACCTTCGACAAGATCAAGAGCGCCGGCAAGATCATCATCGGCGTGAAGGAAGACCAGCCGGGTCTTGGCTACAAGAACGCCGCGAGCGGCGAGCGCTCCGGCTTCGACATCGAGATCGCGCAGTGGATGGCAGCCTCGCTCGGCTACGGCTCCGACAAGATCGAGTTCAAGCCGGTCGACTCCGCCGCCCGCGAGCAGGCACTCGCCAACGGCGACGTCAACCTGTACGTCGGCACCTACTCGATCACCGACAAGCGCAAGGCCCTCGTGAGCTTCGTGGGTCCGTACTTCGTGACCGGCCAGGGCCTGCTCGTCGCCAAGGACAACACGACCATCAACTCGGAGAAGGACCTGGACGGCAAGACCGTGTGCTCCGCCACCGGTTCCACGCCGCTGCAGAACATCCAGCAGAACTTCCCCAAGGTGAAGGTCACGTCCTTCGACAAGTACTCGCAGTGCGTCGACGCCCTCAAGAACGGCCAGGTCGACGCGGTGACCACCGACCAGGCCATCCTGATCGGCTACGCCTCGCAGGATCCGGAGAAGCTCAAGGTGGTCGGCGAGCCGTTCACCACTGAGAAGTACGGCATCGGCCTGCCCAAGGGCGACACGGCGCTGTGCCAGGCCCTGACCAAGACCCTGACCGACGGCGGCTCGACGTGGACCAAGATCTACGACGAGACCCTGGGCAAGTCGGGCACCAAGGTGGAGCAGCCCACCCCGGACGCCTGCTCCTGACCCGAGCCGATGTGGGTGGGCGCCGGTGACGGCGCCCACCCACCCGTTAGAAAGGGGTCCCTCGTCGTGAACACACTTCTCGACAACCTCGACATCTTCGTCAAGCACTTCGGCACCACGCTCGTGCTGTTCGCCTGGTCCGCCGTCTTTTCGTTGATCCTGGGCACCATCGTGGCAGCCATGCGCGTCTCGCCGGTCCCGATCATGCGGGCCGTGGGCACCGTGTACGTGAACACCGTGCGCAACACCCCGCTGACGCTCGTGATGATGTTCTTCGCCTTGGGTTACCCGCAACTGGGTCTGCCGAAGCTCGATTACACCGTGCTGGCGATCATCGCCCTCACGCTGTACACCGCCACCTACGTGGCGGAGACCTTGCGCTCCGGCATCAACACCGTGCCGCTCGGGCAGGCCGAGGCGGCGCGAGCCATCGGGCTCACCTTCGGCCAGTCGCTCGGTCAGATCATCCTGCCCCAGGCGATGCGAGCCGTGGTCCCACCCATGTTCAACGTGCTCATCGCGCTTCTGAAGAACACGACCATCGCCGCGGGCTTCTCAGTCCTCGAGGCCGGCGCCATCCGTGCCTTCCTCTCCGAGCGCGGCGAGCCGGCGCTCGTGGTCCTCCTGTGGGTCGCCGCGATCTTCGTCGTCCTCGTCCTGTTGCTCTCGCTCCTGCAGCGCTACTTCGAGAAGAAGTGGAGGGTCGCCTGATGGCCGCATCCGTCCTGTTTGACGCGCCCGGACCCCGCGCCCGCGCACGCAACAACATCTTGGCGGTCGTGACGGTCCTGGTGGTGGCCGGGATCATCGCGTTCATCGTCATGCAGCTGGCGCAGCAGGGGCAGTTCGATGCCCAGAAGTGGAAGATCTTCAGCTACCCGCTGGTGCAGCAGAGCTTCGCCGACGCGACCCTGACCACGCTCAAGGCCTTCGCCTTGGCCGCCGTGCTCTCGCTCGCTTTGGGCTTCCTGCTCGCCCTGGGACGCCTCTCGGAGCACGGCTGGTTGCGCGCTCCCGTGACGTGGATCGTCGAACTCTTCCGCGCCGTGCCGCTGCTGATCCTGATGATGCTCTTCTACTACGGCCTGCCGACGGTCGGGATCAAGATGACCCCGTTCGTTGCCGTGGTCGTGGGCCTCACGCTCTACAACGGCTCGGTGCTCTCGGAAGTGTTCCGCGCCGGCGTGAATTCGCTGCCGAAGGGCCAGGCGGAGGCCGCGTATGCGATCGGCCTGCGCAAGGGCCAGGTCATGACCAGCATCCTGCTCCCGCAGGCGGTCAAGGTCATGCTGCCGGCCATCATCGCCCAGCTCGTCGTCATCCTGAAGGACACCGCGCTCGGCTTCATCATCACCTACACCGAGTTGCTCTACTACGTGAAGTACCTCGGATCCCAGGTGGACTTCGATTCGCCGATCATCCCGGCCGCCATTGTCGGCGCCGTGATCTACATCGGCATGTGCCTGATTCTCTCGGGCATCGCGAAGTTCGCCGAACACCGCATCAACCGCTCCCCCAAGGTGGCCAAGGCCAAGAAGACCTTCGAGGAGGCAACCGAAGGCGTTCTGCCCACGGGCGCCTGAACCACCTGAACGACGACGCGGCCTGACCATCCGTACGGAAGGTCAGGCCGCGTCGTCGTTCCCTTGGCGAGACGCAGACAGCATGCTGTCAGCGGCGTT
>JALAHE010000239.1 GCA_022712075.1 Galactobacter sp. | reverse complement strand
CCGGAGGGCCGGGCGCAGGAAACGCGGGCCGAACGGGAGGCGCAGACGCGCCTGCTCGCGGATCGCCTGATTGACCTGCACGACGACGCGGCGCGCCTGTTGGGTGCCGCGCCCCTCCTGGGCGCGGGGCAGGAGGCGATCGCCGCCTGGCGCGGGCAGACGGAGGCGCTCATCCACGCGCCGTCGGGCCTCGAAGTGAGCCTGCGCCAGGCCGTGGCCATGGGCGCGGAGCGGCTGGGCGGTGCGGAGCTCGCCGAGCTGCGCACCCGCGGGGGAATCCTCGAGGCGGCACTGCGCTCCGGCGGGATCGAGGCGGGGCGCGCGCTCGCCGCGGCCGAGGACGCCTTGGCCGGCGGCCGGCCGGCGCCCGTCAGCGCCGTGAACCGGCTCGCGGACGCCCAGTCTCAGACCAGCGAGGCGCTCGACGACGCGGTTGACGACGTCTTCCTCGCGGCGCTGGGGCAGACGCTGGGCAGGGAGAAGCGGCCCGGCGTCTTCGCGCGCCGGGCCAGGCGGGAATGGGACGCGCAGCGGGCGGCGCGCAGGGCCGCCCTCGTGGCCTTCGACGCCTCCACCCGGCGCTGGCCTGCGGCCTCGGCCGCCGCCGACCTGCTCGACCCCGAGGCGGAGGCCGGCGGGAGCCTGGACCTCGTCTCGCCCGCGTCGGTCGTGATCTGGTGGGCCGAGCTGCTGGTGGCACGGACGCGGGCCTGATCGGTTCATCCGGCTGGCCCGCGGGCCCGGCGCGTGTGAGCATTGCTCCCCATGGGGATCAACCACGCCCGGATCGCGCTGCTCGACCGCGCCGCCGCGACGCTTGGAGCCCTGAATCACGCCGCCGACGAGCGCGCGGCGAGCGTGGCGGGGCTTGGCAAGGGCGCACTCGCGGGGCGGGCCGCCTCCCTGCGCTCCCGCCTTGAGCGCCGCATCGACAGCGCCACCGTGCGCCTGGCCGAGCTGCGCGCGGACCCGAAGCCGAGCGACGCCGCCGTCTACGGCCTGGCGGAGCGGGCGGAGAACATCGCCCTGCAGGCCGAGCGCCTGCGGCGGGCCGTCTCCCTTGCCGTGCCCGGGCCGCTGGATCCGCGGGTCTGGGAGCTCGAGTCCGCGGACGTCATGGAGGCTCCAGCGCGCCTGCAGGCCGTCTTCGAGGCGGCCGAGGTCCGCGCCGATGCTGGAAGCGCCGGGCTCCTCGAGCGCGCCGGGCGGCTGCGGGACGAGGTGGCCGCCGCGGGGGAGCGCGCGGAGGAGGACGGCGACGCGGCGTCCGCCCTCCGGGCGTTGGCCTCGGCCCAGCGTGCCCTCTCGGAGCTGCTGGTGGAGTCGGCGCGCACGCAGCTCGCACCGTTGCTCGGATGGGAACTTCCCCGCGATGAGGAAGCCTCGAGGTACACCATCACGGGGGTGGAGCTCACGAGCGCCAAAAACCTCTTCCCGCCCAGCGCCCAGGCGAGCCTGACTCTGCTCCCGCGCCGAGGCGAGGAGTCCCTCCTGAGCCCCCGCGCCCTGCAGGCTTGGTGGGCGGAGATGGACAACAAGTGGATGCGGCACGAGTATCGGCTGGCCACGCAGCGCCAGCGGCCGCTCGACGCCGCGGGGAAGGGGCGCACGCGGCGCGGGCCGCTCGCCGCGGCCGAGCTGGAGCGGCGGCTCAGGGACCGGGACGAGGGGGAGGGCCACTTCTACCAACCCACCCAGCTCACGAACCGCGCCCGGCTGCGGCGGGTGGCACACGCGGACGCCGTGGGGCGGCGCTCCCCGCACCTGCGCCGCCGCCGCGCGGTGTTCTGGGCGGTTCTCGTGGGTTCACTCGTGGTCGGCGCCGCCGGGATCGCGCTCCCGATGCTTGGGGCCCCGCCCGAGTTTGTGCTCCTGTTTTTTGTCCCCGTGTTCGCCCTCCCCTTCCTCAACGCCTACGGGCGGCCGCCGCGCGGCGCGGGTGTGAGGGAAACCCGGCGCCGGCTGCGCCGCCTTGAGCAGCTTCGCGCTCGGCTTTCTGCCGTGGTCCTCGACGAGGACGGGACCACGCTCGACGCCGCGCTGGTTGCCTCGGCGGGCGCGGTCGACGACACGTCGGGTTCTGACGGGGGGACGCACGGCCTGCCGACTCCCGGCGCGGCGCTCGCCGAGGACCGCTCGCTGCGCGCCGTGGCGGTGCGGGCCTGGCGCGAGCTGGACCGGGCCGAGTCCCAGGCGCTGGCGGTGCAGAGAACCCAGTCGTTTGCCGAGCGGATCAAGGCGATCGAGCACCTCGTCGACGCGATCGAGCGCAGGGACGCGGCCCTCGCGCCCGCGGCGGAGCGGACGCTGGCTGTGCCGGCAGGCGACCTCGCCTGAGCGGCCAGCGCTGATCCCCGGAGCCCGGCCGAGGGCGCGAAGTGCCATGCCGGATCGCGCTGGGGCGCCGCCCCGGGCGAGTCAGGCCAGCAGCGACCTGGCTCGCGAGGCCAGCTCGTCCTCGCGCTCGCGCAGGGCCTCCACGAAGCTGGAGGCCCTGGCCACGTCGGCGGCGTGGGGTCGGCCCGCGCGCTCGGCACGCGGCCGGGAGGCCAGCTCCTCGAGCCGGCGCAGGGCGAGCAGCTGTGCCCGCACGCGCACGCGTCGGTCCTCCAGCTCGGGGGCACCGCTCCAGGCCTCGGACGCGGTGGCGGAGAGGAGGGTCTCGTCCTCGGCGGTGAACAGGCCGCCCAGGCGGGCCCGCGCGGCCTCGAGCGCGTCGTCGTTCTCGCGGCGGGAGACGCGCTCCGGCCGCCGACGACCGACGAGCCAGAGCACGAGCAGCGCGAGTCCCGAGACCGCGACCACCACAAGCGCCCCTAAGCCGAAGCGGACGGAGGCCGACTCCGTCCAGGCGGGCTTGCCGAGCGAACCGGCCAGGTCCTGCTTGAGGTAGTACACGGCCCCGTAGGGGATGAAACGGGGGCGTTCAACGCTCACGCTCTCGGAGGAACCGGTGAGGTACTCCCCGCTGAGGCGCGGGGCCGGCGTGGGCCCCCAGGCCAGGCCCAGGTCGCGGTACTCGCCCTGCCCCACGTCGCGCACCACGATGAGCAGAACGTCGGGGAACAGGTCGCCCGTCGCGGGGTTGACGAGGTCGGGGCGGCTCGCGATCGCCGCGCGCACGGCCTGGCCGCGATCGCGGGAGGAGAGCAGCTCGAAGCGGCGTCCGGAGTCGTACTTGCTGGGGGTCGTTTCCCTCACGATGTCCTGTGCCGGGTCGACGGGCAGCACGGCCACGGAGATGCGCCAGGGGATGAAGGCGCGCACCTCGTCCGCGTCCGATTGGGCCTGGGCCAGCGTGGGCCAGCCCTCGCCCTGCGGCAGGTCGGCGAAGCTGACGGGGTGCACGCGCCCGCGCTCGCCCACGGCGCTGATGACGGCCTGGGTGCCCCACACGATGCCGACGATGGCAAGGACCGGCACGAGGAGCGAAACGCACCCGAAGCGCGAGCCGCGTCGGCGCAGCCCCTCGCGGGCGGCCGGCGAGGCGAGTTCGTGCTGCACCCGGCCGGCCGGGGTATCCAGCTCGGCGGTGCGTTCCTGCACGAAGGCCTCGACGCCGCCGATGCTGAGGGCCGGGGCGTCCTCGCCGCGCGCCAGGGCGGAGAGCAGGGGCGCCTCGTCCTGGGACCAGGACTTGTCCCTCGCAGCCTCGCGCGCGGACGCCGGGTCGGTCGCGAGGAGCGTGGCCAGCGGGGCCAGGGCTTCGTCGAGGAGCGTCGAGGCCTCGCCGGCGAGCGTCCCCAGGCCTGCGAGGCTCGTGGCGGCGGCCGCGGGGTGGGCCGGGTCGTCGCCCTCCGCCCCCGTCTCGGCCCGCGTCCCGGGACGCAGGGCCAGGGCCTTGGTGCGGAGGGCATCGAGGCGTTCGACGATCGGGGCGAGCGCGCGTGCGGTTCCGGCGGACTCGCCGGCCAGAGCCTCCAGGCGGTCGGGAGCCTCGATCACGGGGCGAGCCGCCCGGTCCCAGGCGTCGAGCGCGCTCGCGCCGCCGGAGAGGAGGGACAGGCCGTCCTGCACCGCGTCGTCTGTGCCGTCGAGCCGCTCGCCCGCGCGCCGGAAGGCGCCGGCCTGCTCTGCCGAGAGGTCTCCCGCGGTGGGGAGGGCGCGGGGTAGCTGGGG
>JALAHE010000238.1 GCA_022712075.1 Galactobacter sp. | reverse complement strand
CTTCTGGGACGGCCTCGCCGAGGAGAAGGTGCGGATCCAGTACTCGCCCTCTTCCGACGCGTACATCTTCTACCCGCGCATCCTGGCGCCCCACACGCTCGCTGACGACCTCGAGTGGCGCGAGATCTCGGGCCTCGGCACGCTCTACACCTACACGATCGCCACGCGCGCCGTGGCGCCCATGTTCGCCGACGAGGTGCCCTCCGTGCTCGCCGTGGTCCAGTGGGACGAGGGGCCGCGCTTCTCCACCCAGATCGTCAACGCCGACCCCGAGTCGCTGCGCGTGGGGATGCGCGTCAAGCCCGTCTTCCGGCACCTGCCCGAGGATCAGATCACGATGCTCTACTACGAGCCGGCGGAGCCGGTGAACGACGGCGCCGCTGACGCCGGCCAGGGTGCCGACGGCGCCTCCCAGGGCGAGGGGGCGCAGGCATGAGCGCGCCCGCCCTGACCCAGCCGACCGTCGTCGTGCCCGAGGTGACCCTGCGGATCGGCGCCGAGCGCCGCACCGCGGGCGCCGGCACCGCTGAGCACATTAACCCCGCCACGGGCCGCGTGGACGCGATCATCCCGCTCGCCGGCGCGGCAGAGGTGGACGAGGCGGTCGAGGCCGCGCTCGCCGGCCAGGCCGCGTGGCAGGCGCTGCGCGGCCCCGAGCGCGCCGCCATTTTGCACCGCCTCGCCGACCTCATCGAGGCCAACGCCGAGGAGTTCGCCCTGCGCGGCGCGCTGGATAACGGCACGCCCATCGACATGGGCGGCGCGGCCGTCGCAGCGGCGGGCGAGTGGACGCGCTACTACGCCGGCTGGGCCGACAAGGTGCCGCTGGGCCGCGTGGCCCAGCACGCCAACGCCGGCGGCGAGTTCGGCTACACGCTGCGCCAGCCCTACGGGATCATCGGCGTGATCATCACGTGGAACGCGCCGCTCATGTCGCTGGCCATGAAGATCCCGCCGGCGCTCGCCGCCGGTAACGCGGTGATCGTCAAGCCCTCCGCCATCACGCCCTTCTGCGCCATGCTCTTCGCCGATCTGGCCGAGCAGGCGGGCGTCCCGGCCGGCGTCATCAACGTGCTGCCGGGCGATCGCGAGGCGGGCAACCGCCTGGTGCGCCACCCCAAGATCGGCAAGATCACCTTCACTGGCGGGCCCACCACGGCCGGCGTCATCGCCGCCGGCTGCCTCGAGAGCTTCAAGCCGTACACGCTGGAGCTGGGCGGCAAGAGCGCCAACATAGTGTTCGAGGACGCGGACCTGGACGCCGCCGCGCAGTTCGCGGCGTTCATGTCGGTGGGCCTGCAGACGGGCCAGGGCTGCGCGTTCCCCACGCGCATGCTGGTCCAGCGCTCCGTCTACGAGGAGGTCTGCCAGAAGGTCGCCGCCGTCGCCGCGTCCTTCGTGGTGGGCGATCCGCTCTCCCACGGCGTGCTCTCCGGGCCCGTGGTCAACGCGGCAGCCGTCGAGCGCATCTCCGGGATGATCGAGCGTGCCTCGGCCGAGGGCGCGCGCCTGCTCACGGGTGGCTCTCGCTTGGGTGGTGAGCTGGCCGACGGCTACTTCTTTGCGCCGACCGTCTTCGGGGACGTCGCGCCGGAGTCCGAGCTCTTCACGCAGGAGGTCTTCGGGCCGGTCCTATCCATCACCCCGTTCGAGGACGAGGCGGAGGCGATCGCGCTCTCCAACAGCACCGACTACGGGCTCTCCGGCTACCTCTGGACGGCCGACGCCGGGCGCATCACGCGCATCACCGAGGCCATGCGCACCGGCGGCGTCATGGTCAACGGCGCGCAGCCGGCCGGCGTGGCCCTGCCCTTCGGCGGGATCGGCCTCTCCGGAGTGGGGCGCGAGGGCGGCATCGAGGGGCTCGAGGAGTTCCTCTGGACC
This sequence comes from Galactobacter sp., assembly GCA_022712075.1. Classification (GTDB taxonomy): domain Bacteria; phylum Actinomycetota; class Actinomycetes; order Actinomycetales; family Micrococcaceae; genus Galactobacter. Next base: position 9,507 of record JALAHE010000238.1, on the reverse strand, counting down.
AAGTCGGTCGCGGTCGCCGTACCCGGCGGGGCGGCGTAGCGGGGCTCGCCGCACCCTCCGGCGCGGGCCCGCGGGGCCCGGCCGAGCCAGCAGCACCAGCAGAACCACAGCAGGACCAAGCAGTCGAAGGCAGTACCGGCGGCCGGCAACGAGGCCGGCCGCCGGCTTTTCACGACAAGGAGACGATCGTGTCGCTTGGAAGCAAGCGGGCCGCCACGCGCCCCCGCAGTTTTGCAGCAGTACTCTCTGTTCTCATCCTCGCCGAGGTGGTCAGCGCGTTCGAGCTGTCCATGATGTACGTGGCGATCCCCACCCTGATCAAGGACTTCCACGCCGACACCAACACGGTGGCGTGGGTCGTCACGGCGTACCTGCTGGTCTCCGCCTCCTGCGCGGCGCTCGGCGGTCGCCTGGGCGACCTGTACGGGCGCAAGAAGGTCATGCTCGTGGTCCTGGCGCTCGCCGCCGTTGGCTCGCTCGTGTCGATGATCGGCGGCAGCCTCATCGCCGTCATCATTGGCCGCGGCATCCAGGGCGCCACGGGCGCCGTCATGGCGCTGGCCTTCGGCCTGGCCCGTGAGCACCTCGCCAAGGACAAGGTGCAGATCGGCCTGTCGATGATCGGCGCCTCGGCGCTCATCGCCGGCGCCTTCGGTGCCCTCGCGGCCGGCGCCGTGATCGAACTCTTCAGCTGGCACGCGATCTTCATCTGCGCGGCCGTGATCGCCGTCCTCGGCTTCCTCGCCGTGTGGTTTGTCATCCCGCGCGACGCCGGCGCGGTCCAGCGCCAGCGCATCGACGTGCTCGGCGCCGTGCTCCTGCCCGTCGCCGTGACGTGCCTGCTGCTCGGCCTGTCCTCCGCAGGCAAGACCGGCTTCGGCTCGCTGACCTTCCTCGGCCTCGTGGCGATCGCCGTGGTGGCCGCCGTGATCTGGGTGTTCTGGGAACTCAAGGCCGCCAACCCCATCGTGAACATCCGCATGTTCAAGAACCGCCACATCGCCCTGACCATGATCGTGACGTTCGTGGCGGCCATCGGCCCGGTGGGCGGCAACGGCGTGCTCCAGTCCATGATGAGCCAGTACCCCAAGGCCCCCATCACCGAGGTGGGCCAGGGCATGAGCCCGTCCTTCTCCGGCGCCATGAGCTGCGTCGCTGCGCTCGTCGGCTTCGCCCTCAGCCCCGTGGGCGGCTACCTCTCAAAGAAGCTCGGCGCGCGCTTCGTGTTCCTGACCGGCATCGTGCTGCTGACGCTTCCCTCGCTGGTTCTGGTGCTCAGCTTCGGCAACTTCCCGATCTTCATGGTTGCCACGATCGTGCAGGCCATCGGCATCTCGCTCTTCTACGGCGCCCTGCCGAACGTGCTCTTCGAGGCAGTGCCCGAGTCCCACTCGAGCGAGGTCACGGGCGCCAACACCATGATCCGCAACATCGGCCAGTCCACGGCGACCGCCGTCATGGCCTACATCCTGGCCACGGCGTACAACCCCGCCACGAGCCTCACGGGGACCTCCGGCTTCCGCACTGGCTATTGGCTGCTCGTGGTGCTCGGTGCGCTCGCGGCGCTGCTCGCGCTGCTCCTGCGCAAGAACCCGGCCCAGTGGAACCCGCCGGGGACCTCCGAACTGGACCACGCGTCGCCGGGCAGCGAGCAGGGCGCCGCGGAAGCCGGCGCCGCCGGCGGGGCCAGCAAGCACGCCGGCCCCCAGGCCGAGGCGGGCGAGCTCGTGCGCGACTGACGCGTCGCCGCCGCGCCGCACCGTGGCGTGCTTTGAGGCGGGAAAGGCGCTTTGAGGCGGGGAAACCCGGCCTCAAAGCGCCTTTCCCGCCTCATTCCGTGGGGAGCGACCGGGCCGGCCCTACGCTGGCAGCATGGACGACTTCTCCTGGCTCCGGGTTCCCGCTCCCGAGGCGGCCCGGCAGTTGCTGGGGTGCGAGCTCGAACGCACCGTGCAGGGCGAGACGCTGCGCGTGCGGATCGTCGAGACCGAGGCGTACACGCAGGACGACCCGGCCAGCCACACCTTCACGGGGCGCACCGCGCGCAACGCCGCGATGTTCCTCGCCGCGGGCCACGCCTATGTGTACCTGAGCTACGGGATCCACTCCTGCCTCAACATCGTGGTGGGCGCCGAGGGCGAGGGGGACGCGGTGCTGATCCGCGCCGCCGAACCGCTCGAGGGGGAGGGGACCATGGCCGCCCTGCGCGGCCGCGGCGGCCGCGCGCTCACGAACGGGCCGGGCAAGCTCGGCCAGGCCCTCGCCGTGGGCGTGGGGCTGTCGGGGCACGACGTCGCCCTGCCGCCCTTGCGCCTGATCCGTCGCCCGCCGCTGGAGGAGGGGAGGGTGGTGGTCACCACCCGGATCGGCATCAGCAAGGCGGCCGAGCTGCCGCGGCGGTTCTACGACCGCGAATCCGCCTACGTCTCGGTCCGCGCCAAGCCCGCCGGGCGGGGGTAGCCCGCCCGACCGGAGCACGCGCCGTCGGGCACCCGGCCCCATGGAACTGCTGGAACGCTGCAGAACTGCCGCAACCTTCGGGCCGTTCTGAAGCGATCGGGCAGTTTGCCGGCGGCGGGAGCGGATGTGCGCGGCGCCCAGCGCGCGGCGCGCCCCGCCGGAGAGTTCCACCGTGGAAGGATGCACCCATGAAAACCACTGGGGGCGGCGCCGAGTCCGAGGCCGAGCGCGCGGCGGCGACGCTGCGCGATCAGATCGTCGACGGCGAGCGGCTGCCCGGATCGCGCCTCGTGGAGCGAGATCTCGCCGCCGAGCTCGGCGTCTCGCGCCTGCCCATCCGGGAGGCCCTGCGCGCGCTGACCAACGAGGGGCTCGTGACCCCGCGCCCGCGCACCTGGGCCGTGGTGCGCGAGTTCTCCGAGCAGGACATCGACGATCTGCAGCAGGTCCGTGTGGCCCTCGAGCCGCTCGCCTTCGCCGGCCTGGCAGCGACGCGCACGGCCGAGGACCTCGAGCGTCTGCGCGCCATCCTCGCGCGCCACAGCGAGGCGGCGAGCCGCGGCGACGTGGCGGCCTCCCACCGCGAGGCGGCCGCCTTCCACACGGTCGCGCTCGAGCTGAGCCCCAACGGGCTCGTCGGCGAGGTCGGCGCCCTCCTGGCCTCGCGCCTGCGCTGGATGCTTTCCCAGCATGACGATCTCCTCGCCGTCACCGACGAGCACGAGGAGCTCTACGCCGCCATCGAGGCCGGCGACCCCGAGCGCGCCCGCGCGCTCGCCGAGGAACACCTCGTCTCCAGCGCGCGCCGCGCCGAGGAGCACGGGCGCGCCTCCCACGTCACCGCCTAAGGGCCCGACGGCGGGTGGCCGCCTCCCGGCGCCGGCCCGCCTCCCGGCGAGGACTCGCCGCCGCGCGAGCGCGGCTCAGACCCGCAGCTCGCCGCGCTCGGCCACCACGCGGCCGCCGGCCACGACGAGCTCCCGCACGGGCGTGCGCACGAGGGCGTCCTGCACGTTGAGCGCATCGACCAGCACCACATCGGCCCGCGCGCCCACCTCGAGACCGTGGGCCGCTCGGTGCACGAATGGCGCGGCCAGCGTGCTCGCGAGCTGAACGGCGTAGGCGAGGTCCTCGTCGGTGTGCAGGCCGTTCACCCGCGCGAACTGCAGGGCGATCTTGAGCAGATCGCCGTCGCCGAAAGGGTTCCAGAGGTCGCGGATGCCGTCGGTCCCGAGGCCGATCCCCACGCCGAGTTCGCGCATGCGCCGCCACGGCAGGGGAGCGCTGCGCACGGGTGCCACGGTGCTCCACGTGACCCCGGCCTCGGCCACCTTGCCCAGCAGCTCCTCCTGGGCGCCGGCCGCCAGCTCGCCGAGCGCAAAGCCGTGCGCCACATTGACGCGGCCCTGGGCGCCTGCGGCGATGGTCCGCTCGGCGATGAGCTCGATCTGGAACGCGCCGAGCTCCCGCGGATCGTGCAGGTGCAGATCCAGCCCCACGCCCGTGCGTTCAACGATGTCGAACAGCGCGTCGAGTTGGCCCACGGGGTCGCGGTCGATGCCGGCCGGGTCGAGGCCGCCGATGCTCGCGACGCCGAGCTGGGCCGCCTCCTCGAGCAGCTTCACTACGCCGGGGCGGCGCAGCACGCCGTCCTGCGGGAACGCGACGAGTTCGACCTCGATGGCCCCGCCCAGGGACTCCGCCGCGGCGCGCACGTGCTCCAGGCCGCTCAGGCCCACGCCGAGATCCACGTCAACGTGCGAACGCGTCGCGGTGGTTCCGTGGCGCAGGAACTCGGCCAGGATGGTGCGCGCTCCCGCCTCGGAGGGGATCCCGAGGCCCGCGCGATGCTCGCGCTCGTGGGAGATGCGTCCCTGGGTGGTGCCCTCGCCGCCGTAGCTCACCCAGCCGCGCCCCCACCAGGACTTGTCGACGTGGGCGTGCGCGTTGATGAGCCCGGGCAGGGCCAGGAACCCGCGGCCGTCCACCACGGTGCCCGGGCGTCCGGGGCCCGACGGGCTACCGCCCGCCCGCCCGGTGCCCGACGGCGCTGGTTCTCCTTCCGCCGGCACCGCACCGGGGGCGGCGGGGCCGGGCTGGGAGCCCGGCAGGGCGCCGTCGTGCATTGAGGCCCGGGCCGCGTGCGGTGTGATGCCGGTGATCAGCCCGTCCTCGACGCGCAGGTCGATGGGCTCGCCGCCGAGCGGGCGGATGTTGCTGAGAATCCAGGTGCGTGGCTCGGTCATGCGCAAATGGTATCCCAAATGCGTGCGGGTGCCCAGGGTTGGGTGCGCTCGCGGGCGGGCGCGGGCGCCACGCCCACCCAAGATCCGGAAATCGACGGAAGATCGTCGAAAAGACGGTCTTCCGTCGATTTCCGGATGCGAACTGTGTTCGCACGGGCCCTGGTTAACGGCTGATCGGCCAGCTAGCGTGAGGGCATGAGCGAGCTTCCCCTGATCGGCCCCCTCGTGACCCTGCGCGCGCCGCGGGAGGAGGACGTGGCCTCCCTGACCGCCATCCTCGCCGAGCCCGAGGTGAGCGAGTGGTGGGTCGGCTACGACGAACCGCGCGTTCGCACCGACTTCCTCGCGGAGCCGCAGACGGTGCGGATCATCGAGGTGGAGGGGGTCTGCGCCGGCGCCATGTTTGTGCTGCCGAACGAGGACCCGGAGTACCCCACCACGGTCATGCACCTCTTCATCGGGACCGCCTTCCGCGGCCGCCGGATCGGCGAGGAGGCGCTCGCGCTCGCCATCCGCGCCGAGTTTGCCCGCGGTATCACGCGCGTCACGCTCGACCCGAACATCAACAACGACGGCGCCATTCGCAGTTACGAGCGCCTCGGCTTCCGGCGCATCGGCGTGCTGAGGGACTATCAGCGCCGCCCCGCCGGGCATCTTGAGGACGCGCTGTTCCTCGATCTCACCCGCAGCGACTTCCCGGACGGCCCGCCGTTGCCGGTGCGCTGAGAGCGCGGCGCGCCAACGAGCCGGTTTCACACGGCGCCTCGGGGGATAGTAAAGGCCTTCACCGGCCTTTACTATGGTGCTCATGACCCCCATCAATGCAGGTTCAGGACAGCCGAGCGGCCTGATGGGTGCCCCTGCGGTGTCTCCTCGAGCTCGCGCCATCAACGCCTTTGCCCGCCACCTCAAGGGCGGGGGCATTCCCGATTTTTCCTTCCCGGCCATGGCCAAGGCCGTGCGCCTCACGGAGGAGCAGCTGGGGGAGCTGTTCCCCTCCGCCGACGTGCTCGCCTCGGCCGCCATGTCGCGCCTCTTCGCCGAGGCCGACCAACAATTCTTCTCCGGCACGGACGGCCGCGGCTGGCGCGGACTGGAGAACTACATCGCGCTCATGCGTGACCTCGAACCCAAGCGCGGTGCTGTCAGCATGTTTGTGCGCCTGCGCGTGGAGGCGGCGGATCCGGAGCATCCGGCCCACGAGATCCTCGATGAGCTGCGCAATCGCAACGTCGAAGAGCTCGAGTCGATCTTCAAGGGCGGCGTGGAGGACGGGGTCATGAGCGCTGAGCTCGATCCCCGGCGCATGGCCTTCGCGACGCTTGGCCTCATCGAGGGCTCGCAGGGTCTCAAGCAGGTCATCGACGAGGGTGTGGACGTCGCGGGCACGCTGGCCGAGTTCGTGGAGCTGCTCAAGCTGAAGTACGCGCGCTAGCGCGCCGGAGGGCGCGGGCCCCAGGAGCCTAGGATTGACACCATGACCCCCCCATGATCGTTCCTTCGGCGCCTCGCGCGAGGTGATGAGTGCCCCGGCCATGACGCCGCGGGCCCGGGCCATCAACGCGACCGCGCGCTACTTGAAGTCCACGGCGCGTCCGGAGCTGACGAAGGCAGCGCTGGCCCAGGCCGCGCGCCTGGACGAGACCGAGCTGGGCGCCCTGTTCCCCTCGCTCGACGTGTTGCTGGCGGCGGCGATGGCGCGGCTGTTCAAGGAAACGGACGCGACCTTCTTCTCCGACGATGCAGCCCGCGGCTGGTCTGGCCTGGCCAACTACGTCGAGCTGTTGCGCGGCCTCGAGTCCAAGGGGGCCATGGTGGCGTTGTTCGTCCGCCTGCGGGTGGAGGCCGCGGATCCCGAGCACCCCTCGCATGAGGTCAACGTCGAGCTGCGCGAGCGCAATCTGGTGGTCCTCGAGCATCTCCTGAACACCGGCATCGAGGACGGCGAAATCTCCCCCGAGCTGGACGTGCAGTTCACGGCCAAGACCGTCCTGTCCCTCGTGGAGGGTTCCCAGGCCGTGGATCTGGCCCTCGAGGAGGGGTTTGTGTCGGCCGACGCCGTGGCCAACTACTTCGAGCTGCTGCGCTTCAAGTACGGGCGCTGAGCCAACCCGGCGGCGGTTCAGCCCCCGTGCTTGGCACGGTGCCGCCGCACGGCGTCGCGGTTGGCGCAGCGCACCGAGCAATAGCGCTGGCGCCCGTTGCGCGTCACGTCAACCACCACGTTCGCGCACGGGTCGCCAGGCGCCTCTCCCGCCGCGCAGCGACGCAGGCGGTGCATCCCCCTCGTGGTGAGGTGCAGGGCCGTGCCCACGGCAAAGACGGAGCGCAGCACCGCGGAGAAGGGCATCCCGACGTCGCGATAGTGCAGGTGCCAGCCCTCGCCGTCGTGGTCGGTGAGCCGGGGGAAGGCCGCCGCCGAGGCCATGATGGCGTTGAGTAAGGCGGCGCGCTCGGCCCCGGGCGGGGCATCGACGACAGCCTCCCATTCCAGCACCACCTCGCGGATCCGCGCGTGGTCGTCCTCGGCCTCGGGGAAGTCCATCGTCATCCCGAACTCGCGCGTCCTGGCCTCGATCCCGGCGCGGTCGGTCGGCCACTCGTTGGCGAGGGAGGCGGCCAGGAGCACCGCATATTCACCGTAAGGGTTGAGTTGCATAAGGGCATTACATCAGCCTGGACGCATGAACACCACCACAGCTCAGACCACCGCCACCGAGACCACCCAGGCCGCCCGCTCGGCCCGCTCCGCCGAGCACGAACACGGCTGGAGCGTCGTCTCCCGCCACGCCACCTCGGAGGGCTGGCTCGCATACGTTCGCTGCGAGGGGTGCGGGTCCTGGCGAGCCGAGCGGCTCGGCCCGGAGCGGGCGGATCGCTCGGCGCTGAGCCACGTCATCGCGCCGCGCCGCTGAGCGCTGGGCCCGCCGGGGCCGCCCCGGTCGGGGCGCGCCACGGCGGGACGCGGCCCTCCCCGCGGCAGCACGCTGAGGCACGACGACGCGTCAGCCGCCGACCGCCGGCGGCGCCGGCCCGGTGCCGTCCCGGCTACACGCCAAACGCGGCCGGGTAGGCGATCTCGCCGCGCGGCGTCGGGCGTTGAGGGTCCAAGGCGAGCGCCAGGAAGTGGTCCTCCGGCACCTCGAAGGGGCCGGTGACGCCCCGGCCGGCGGCCGGGGTGAAGCCGAAGCGCGGGTAGTAGCCGGCGTGGCCGAGCACCACCACGAGGTTCTCGCCTCCGGCGGCCACCCGGGCCCGCGCGGCCTCGAGGCCGGCGCGGATCGCCGCCGAGCCGGCCCCGAGCCCCTGCACCTCGGGGAGCACGGCGCACGGCGCCAGGGCAAGCGCCGGCTCGCCGCCCACGGTGCAGCGGGTGAGGAGGGCGTGGCCGATCACCCGCCCCGCGCCGTCCAGCGCCACGGTGGAGAGCTCCGGAATCCAGGCCCCCGCGTCCGCGCGGAGCGCGTCGACGAGCCGCGCCTCGTCCTCGCTCGGGAACGCCGCGGCGTTGACGGCAAACACCGCCGCGGCCTCGCCCGGCGCCTCGGCCCGCACCGTCCACTCCGGTGCCTCGCTCATCGTCCCGTGTCCCTTCGCTTGATCTCGCGCTTCATGGCGCGGTGACTCTTGGCCACCGACTTCCACTTGGCCCCGATCTCCTGCCGCAGCAGCGCGTCGGAGCGGGAGGCCTGCCAGGCATTCTCCCGCAGGAGCTTGCGATAGCTCGCGAGGCGCCGCTCGCTCAGTGCACCCTCGTCGATCGCCGCCAGGACGGCGCAATCGGGTTCGGTGCGGTGCTCACAATCGGCGAAGCGGCAGCGCAGCGCCAGCTCCTCGATGTCGCCGAAGGTCCGCTCCAGGCCCTCCTCGTCCCCGCTCATGCCCACCGAGCGCAGCCCGGGGGTGTCGAGAAGGACCCCGCCGCCGGGCAGCGGCAGAAGCTCGCGCCAGGCCGTGGTGTGGCGCCCCCTGCCGTCCGCCTCGCGGATGGCGCCGGTGTCGAGGCGCTCCTCGCCGAGGAGGGCGTTGCCGAGGGTGGATTTGCCTGCGCCCGAGGGGCCGAGCAGGGCGACCGTGCCAACGGCCAGCTTGCGCAGGCGGTCGACGCCCTCGCCCGTGGCGGCCGAGGTCAGCACGAGGTCGACGCCAAGCGCCACCTCGCGCAGTTCCTCGAGCGCGGCCTCGGGGTCGGGGCAGAGGTCGGCCTTGGTCGCGACCAGCACGGGGGTGGCCCCGGAGGACCACGCGAGGGACAGCAGGCGTTCGGTGCGCGCGTGCCGCAGGGCCGACGCAAGCGAGACGGCCACGAGCACCGTGTCCACGTTGGCGGCGAGCACCTGGACGCGCGAGGCGCCGCCGCTTCCGCCGCGGTGCAGCTCGGTGCGCCGCGGAAGCATGGCGACGAGGCGCCTGGCTTGCCCGGGCTCGGGCGCCGTCACGACGATCCAGTCCCCCGTGGTGGGGGCGGGCTGGGTGCCGGCCGAGCGTGCGCCGGCGAGGTCTACCCGGACGATCCCGTCCGGCGTGATGGCCTCGCAGGCCGTGCGTTCGGCGCGCAGGACGCGGGCTGCTTGCGCCCCGGCCGCGTGCTGGGGCAATCCGAGCGCGGCGACGTCGCCGGCGATGCGCTCGTCCCAGCCGTAGGGAAGGAGCTGGGACAGGGGTGAATCGGGGGGGGTGAAGGAAGGAGTGCTCAACGCGAAAACCTGTTTCCGGGGGAGGCCCCGTGGGCGGATGCGCCCGCGCCGTGCCGCAAGGGCGCGGCGGCGTGCATAATTCGGCGGAAGGAGGGGGCCGGTGG
>JALAHE010000237.1 GCA_022712075.1 Galactobacter sp. | reverse complement strand
GTTCTCGGCCATGGCCCCTAGCGTATGCGCGCAGGAGTGTGACGAGCGGCGCATCGGGCCGGGCGGTCATCGCGTCGGCCCGCGGGCGGCTGCGTGGTAAATTGGAAGGCGAAGCAGACACCCTTTAAGTTCCGTCCAGAGAGGCGGGGAAGGAGGTCGGCCGATGAGCAACACCCCTGCAGACGCAGCGCAGCCTGGCGCCGCCCGCGAGGTTCTCACCGCAGCCGAAATCGATCGCGCGCTCACCCGCATTGCCCACGAAATCGTGGAGACCACCAAGGGCGGGCAGGATCTGGTTCTGCTTGGCATTCCCTCCCGGGGGGTACACCTGGCCGCCCGCCTCGCTGAGAAACTTGAGGCCATCACGGGTCGGCCCGCCGCGGACATTCTCGGCAGCCTCGACGTCACGCTCTACCGCGACGATCTGCGCCACTCCGCCGCCCGCACGCCGGCCCCCACGCTCGTGCCCCCGGCCGGCGTCGACAACATGACCGTGGTCCTCGTGGACGACGTCCTCTACTCCGGCCGCACCATCCGCGCCGCCCTCGACGCCCTCAACGACCTGGGACGCCCCGGGATCGTTCGGCTCGCCGTCCTCGTGGACCGCGGCCACCGCGAGCTACCGATCCGCGCCGACCACGTCGGCAAGAACCTGCCGACCTCCAAGAACGAGTCGGTGCGCGTGGAGCTCACCGAGTCGGACGGCGCCGATCGCGTCCTCATCACCGACCGCACCGAGCCGAAGGGGAGCGCCCTGTGAGGCACCTGCTGGACACCGTCCACCTGAGTCGCGAGGACGCCATCCGCATCCTCGACGTGGCCGAGACCATGTCCGATGTTTCGGGGCGCGAGGTCAAGAAGCTTCCGGCCCTGCGCGGTCGCACCGTCGTCAACCTGTTCTTCGAGGACTCGACGCGCACGCGCATCTCCTTCGAGGCTGCCGCGAAGCGCCTCTCGGCCGACGTCATCAACTTCTCTGCCAAGGGCTCCTCGGTGTCCAAGGGCGAGTCCCTGAAGGACACGGCGCAGACCCTGCAGGCGATCGGCGCCGACGCCGTCGTCATCCGCCACCCCGCCTCCGGTGCGGCGCAACGCCTCGCCCGCACCGACTGGATCGACGCCGCCATCGTCAATGCAGGCGACGGCACGCACGCCCCCCCCCCCCCGGCCCTCCTGGATGCCCTGACGCTGCGCCGCGAGCTGGCCGCCCGTGCCGGCGTGGACCCCGCGGGCCGCGGGCTCGACGGCGCGCGCGTCGTCATCGTGGGCGATGTGCTGCACTCGCGCGTGGCCCGCTCCGACGTGTGGCTCATGCATACGCTCGGCGCCCGCGTCACGCTCGTGGCGCCCCCCACGCTGCTGCCCGTGGGCGTCGAGACCTGGCCCTGCGACGTCGAGTACAACCTCGATGCGGCGTTGGCCACCGGCCCCGACGCGGTCATGATGCTGCGCGTGCAGGCCGAGCGCATGCACGGCGCCTTCTTCCCCTCGGTCGCCGAGTACTCGCGCCGCTGGGGCCTGAACGAAAACCGCCTGGGTCTGCTGACGCCCGAGGCCATCATCATGCACCCCGGCCCCATGAATCGCGGCCTGGAGATCTCCGCCGCCGCGGCCGACTCGCCGCGCTCGCGCGTCCTGGCCCAGGTGGCCAACGGCGTCGCCGTGCGTATGGCCGTCCTCTACCTCGTGCTCTCCGGGGCACCCTCGACCGAAGGAGCCTGACGTGACCAGCTACCTCATCCGCAACGCCGCCCTGCTGGGCGGCGAGGCCACCGATCTGCTGCTGCGCGACGGCCTCATCGAGTCCGTCGCCCCGGGCGGCACGCTGCAGTCGAGCGACGCCGAGGTCATCGAGGCGGAGGGCCTCGTGGCCCTGCCCGGCCTCGTCGACCCGCACACCCACCTGCGCGAGCCCGGCCGAGAGGACGCCGAGACGGTCGAGACCGGCACGCGCGCCGCCGCCAAGGGCGGGTACACCGCCGTGGCAGCGATGGCCAACTCGCTGCCCGTCGCCGACACCGCCGGCGTCGTCGAGCAGGTGTGGGGCCTCGGCCGCGAGTCCGGTTGGGTCGATGTGCACCCCGTCGGCGCCGTGACCGTGGGGCTCGAGGGCAAGGCCCTCGCGGAGCTCGGCGCCATGGCCGAGTCCCGCGCCCAGGTGCGCATGTTCTCCGACGACGGCCACTGCGTGTCCGACCCGGTGCTCATGCGCCGCGCCCTCGAGTACGTCAAGGCGTACGACGGCGTCGTGGCGCAGCACGCGCAGGAGCCGCGCCTCACCGAGGGCGCCCAGATGAACGAGGGCATCGTCTCGGCCGAGCTGGGCCTGCCCGGCTGGCCGGCCGTCGCCGAGGAGGCGATCATCGCCCGCGATGTGCTCCTCACCGAGCACGTCGGCTCGCGCCTGCACGTCTGCCACGTCTCCACGGCCGGCTCCGTCGAGATCCTGCGCTGGGCCAAGGCTCGTGGCGTCAACGTCACCGCCGAGGTCACCCCGCACCACCTGTTGCTGACCGACGAGCTCGTGCGCGAGTACGACCCGGTCTACAAGGTCAACCCGCCGCTGCGCACGGCGGCCGACGTCGAGGCCCTCCGCGCCGCCGTCGCCGACGGCACCATCGATTGCATCGGCACCGACCACGCCCCGCACCCGACCGAGGCCAAGGAATGCGAGTGGGCCGCGGCGGCCATGGGCATGACCGGCCTCGAGACCGCGCTGCCCGTGGTGCAGCACGCCCTCGTTGACACCGGCCTGATCACGTGGGAGGACGTGGCGCGCATCATGTCCGCCACCCCCGCAACGATCGCCCGCATGGAGGGCCAGGGCCGCCCGCTGGCTGCGGGGGAGCCCGCCAACGTGACGCTCGTCGATCCGAACGCCACAACCGTGGTCAACCCCGACACGCATGCCACGAAGGGGCGCAACTCCCCGTACCGTGGAATGAGCCTGCCCGGCGCCGTGAGCCACGTCTTCTTCCATGGGAAGCAGACCGTGCGCGGAGGCGAGCTGGTGCACAGCAGTACCGCAGCGAAAGCAGAAGCATGAGTCCCGAGTACGTCCCCGCCGTCATCATCACCCTTGTGGTTGTGGTGGGGGTGATCGCGCTGATCCTGCTCGGCTGGCGCAACCGCCAGCGACGCCAGGCAGCGGTGCCGGCGCCGGCCACCATCCCCGAGACGCTGAGCGAGCCCCGCGTCGAGATCGAGGGCACGTACGTCGTGACCACGTCCGCCGGCGATCGGCTGGATCGCATCGCCGTCCACCAGCTGGGCCTGCGCGGCCCGGCCCTGCTCTCGGTCGGCAGCGACGGCGTCGCCGTGCTGCGCGAGGGCACCCCGAATTTCTTTGTGCCGGCGGACGCTCTCGAGCTCGTCGACACCACCAGCAACATGGTCGGCAAGGCCGTCGAGAAGGACGGCATCGTCGTGTTGCGCCACACCCAGGACGGATTCGGCTTCGACACCGGCTTCCGCCCCCGCTATCACGAACAGAAGGCCGAGCTGCTCTCGGCCCTCCGTGCCCTCGTCCCCGCCGGGACCGACACCACCGGGAAGGATTCCAAGTGAGCACCACGAGCAACCCCGAGGCGATGCTCGTCCTCGAGGACGGCAAGGTCTTTACCGGCCGCCCGTACGGCACCCAGGGCGCCACGTTCGGCGAGCTGGTCTTCACGACCGGCATGACCGGCTACCAGGAGACCCTGACCGATCCCTCCTTCGCGCGCCAGATCGTGGTGCAGACCGCCCCGCACATCGGCAACACGGGCGTGAACCAGGAGGACGAGGAGTCCCGCCGCATCTGGGTCTCCGGCTACGTGGTCCGCGACGCAGCCCGCCGCCCCTCCAACTGGCGCTCCGAGCGCACGCTGGATGAAAACCTCGTGGCTGACGGCATCGTCGGCATCAGCGAGGTGGACACCCGCGCCATCACGCGCCATGTCCGCGACAAGGGCGCCATGCGCGCCGGCATCTTCTCCGGCGCCGAGGCCGCCCGCCCGGTCGCCGAGCTCATCGAGGCCGTCCGCGCCCAGGAGCCCATGGCCGGCGCCCGCCTGGCCGAGGAGGTCTCCGCCTCCGAGGGCTACTGGGTCGAGCCCGCCACCTACGGCTGGGAGGGCGAGCCGCGCTTCACCGTGGCAGCGCTTGACCTCGGCATCAAGGGCATGACCCCGCAGCGCTTCGCCGAGCGCGGCGTGCGCGTCCGCGTCATGCCGGCCGACTCCACGCTCGAGCAGATCCTCGCCGTCAATCCCGACGGCGTCTTTCTCTCCAACGGCCCGGGCGATCCGTCCACGGCCGACGTGCAGGTGGAGCTGACCCGCGAGGTGCTCGATCGCAAGCTGCCGTTCTTCGGCATCTGCTTCGGCAACCAGATCCTGGGCCGCGCCCTGGGCTTTGGCACCTACAAGCTGCCCTTCGGCCACCGTGGCATCAACCAGCCGGTGCTCGACCGCACCACCGGCAAGGTGGAGATCACGGCCCAGAACCACGGCTTTGCTGTCGACGCCCCGCTGGATGGCCCCGTGACCGCCCCGCAGGAGCGCTTCGGCCGTGTCGAGGTCTCCCACGTGTGCCTCAACGACAACGTCGTCGAGGGTCTGCGCTGCCTCGACCTGCCCGCCTTCTCGGTGCAGTACCACCCCGAGGCCGCGGCCGGCCCGCACGACGCCGCGTACCTCTTCGACCGTTTTGTCGACTCCATGGCGAACAATTCCGCCGCCGCTCAGACCACCCAGGAAGGCTGAAGAAGTGCCTAAGCGTGAAGACCTGAAGTCCATCCTTGTCATCGGATCGGGCCCCATCGTCATCGGGCAGGCCGCGGAGTTCGACTACTCCGGCACCCAGGCGCTGCGCGTGCTCAAGGAGGAGGGCATGCGTGTCATCCTCGTGAACTCCAACCCCGCCACCATCATGACGGACCCGGAGCTCGCCGACGCCACCTACGTGGAGCCGATCACCCCCGAGGTCGTCGAGAAGATCATCGCCAAGGAGCGTCCCGACGCGATCCTGCCGACGTTGGGCGGCCAGACGGCGCTCAACACGGCGATCGCCCTCGACAAGTCCGGCGCGCTGGAGAAGTACAACGTCGAGCTCATCGGCGCGAACATCGAGGCCATCGAGCTCGGCGAGGATCGCGAGAAGTTCAAGGGCGTCGTCGAGCGCTCCGGCGCCGAGTCCGCCAAGTCGATCATCGTTCACACCATGGAGGAGGCCCTCGAGGCCGCCAAGGTCCTGAACTACCCCTGCGTCGTCCGACCCTCCTTCACCATGGGCGGCCTGGGCTCCGGCATGGCCTACAACGAGGAGGACCTGCACCGGATCGCCGGCGCCGGCCTGCAGTACTCGCCGACCACCGAGGTGCTCCTGGAGGAGTCCATCCTCGGCTGGAAGGAGTACGAGCTCGAGATGATGCGCGACCGCAACGACAACGTCGTGGTCGTCTGCTCCATCGAGAACTTCGATCCGGTGGGCGTTCACACGGGCGACTCCGTGACCGTGGCCCCTGCCATGACGCTGACCGACCGCGAGTACCAGAAGCTGCGCGACATCGCGATCGCCGTCATCCGCAACGTGGGCGTCGACACCGGCGGCTGCAACATCCAGTTCGCGATCGAGCCCGACACGGGCCGCGTCGTCGTCATCGAGATGAACCCGCGCGTGTCCCGCTCCTCGGCGTTGGCCTCCAAGGCCACGGGCTTCCCGATCGCCAAGATCGCCACGAAGCTTTCGCTCGGCTACACGCTGGACGAGATCCCGAACGACATCACGCAGAAGACGCCGGCCTCCTTCGAGCCGACCCTCGACTACGTCGTCGTCAAGGTGCCCCGCTTCGCCTTCGAGAAGTTTCCGGCCGCCGACGCCACCCTCACCACCACCATGAAGTCGGTGGGCGAGGCCATGGCGATCGGGCGAAACTTCACCGAGGCCCTGCAGAAGGCCCTGCGCTCCCTCGAGCAGAAGGGCTCGGAGCTCTCATTCGACGTCCCGGCCGCCGAGGAGATCGATGGCCTCGTCGAGTCGACGGTCCTGGGTTCCACCCAGCGCCTCGCCAACGCGCAGAAGGCCCTGCTGGGCGGCGCGAGCATCGAGCGCCTCTACGAGGCCTCCGGCATCGACCCGTGGTACCTGGATCAGCTGGCCCTCATCAACGAGGTCGCCGAGCGCATCCGCGCCGACAAGGACCTGCGCCCCGAGACGCTGCGTGACGCCAAGCGCCATGGCTTCTCCGACGCCCAGATCGCCAAGCTGACGCACCAGCGCGAGGATGTCGTCCGCGGCATCCGCCACTCGCTCGGCATCCGCCCGGTCTACAAGACCGTGGACACCTGCGCCGCCGAGTTCGAGGCCTTCACGCCGTACCACTACTCCTCCTACGACCAGGAGACGGAGATCGCGGCGCACGAGAAGCCCTCGATCATCATCCTGGGTTCGGGCCCCAACCGCATCGGCCAGGGCATCGAGTTCGATTACTCCTGCGTGCACGCCACCATGGCGCTGCGCGATGCCGGCTACGAGACCGTCATGGTCAACTGCAACCCCGAGACCGTGTCCACGGACTACGACGTCTCCACGCGCCTGTACTTCGAGCCGCTGACGCTTGAGGACGTGCTCGAGGTCATCCACGCCGAGGAGATCTCCGGCGGCGTGCTCGGCGTGTATGTGCAGCTCGGCGGCCAGACCCCGCTCAAGCTCGCCCAGCAGCTGCAGGACGCGGGCGTGCCGATCCTCGGCACCTCCCCGGCCGCGATCGACCTGGCCGAGGACCGCGGCGAGTTCTCCCGCGTGCTGGATCGCGCGGGCCTGATTTCCCCGAAGAACGGCACGGCCGTCTCCTTCGAAGACGCCAAGAAGATCGCCGACGAGATCGGCTACCCCGTGCTGGTGCGCCCGTCGTACGTGCTCGGCGGCCGCGGCATGGAGATCGTCTACGACGAGGCAAACCTGGCCCGCTACGTCTCCACCGCCACGGAGATCACGGCCGAGCACCCCATGCTCGTGGATCGCTTCCTCGAGGACGCGGTGGAGATCGACGTCGACGCGCTCTTCGACGGCACCGACGTGTACGTCGGCGGCATCATGGAGCACATCGAGGAGGCCGGCATTCACTCCGGCGACTCCGCGTGTGTCCTGCCGCCCATCACGCTGGCCCGCGACACCCTCGAGCGCGTCGCTACGGCCACGCGCGCCATCGCCGAGGGCGTGGGCGTGCGCGGCCTGATCAACATCCAGTTCGCGCTGGCCTCCGACGTCCTGTACGTGATCGAGGCCAACCCGCGCGCTTCGCGCACGGTGCCGTTCGTCTCCAAGGCGACCGGCGTGCAGATGGCCAAGGCCGCCGCCCTCATCGGCGTCGGCGAGACCATCGCCTCGCTGCGCGGCACGGTGCTGCCGGCGCAGGGCGACGGCGCCAACCTGCCCAAGGGCGCCCCCGTGGCGGTCAAGGAAGCCGTGCTGCCCTTCGCCCGCTTCCGCCCCCCGGCCGGCCGCGTCGTCGCCTCCCTGCTCGGCCCCGAGATGCGCTCCACTGGCGAGGTCATGGGCATCGATCACCACTTCGACACGGCGTTCGCCAAGTCGCAGGCGGCGGCGAACAATCCCCTGCCCACCGAGGGCAAGATCTTCGTGTCGGTCGCGAACCGCGATAAGCGCAACATCATCCTGCCGGTGCGCGCGCTGAAGGATCTCGGCTTCGAGATCGTCTCCACGGGCGGCACCGCCGACGTCCTGCGCCGCAACGACATCGAGGCCACCGTGGTCCGCAAGGTCCACGAGGAGGGCACCGAGGGCGCCAACATCGTGGACATGGTCGAGGCGGGGGAGATCGCCATGATCATCAACACCCCGTCGGGCGGCGACGCCCGCCACGACGGCTACGAGCTGCGCGCCGCCGCGACGAGCGTTGGCACGCCCGTGATCACCACGGTGGCCGAGACCACGGCTGCGGTGCAGGCCATCACGGCCGTGCGCTCCTTCCCGTGGTCGGTGGCGAGCCTCCAGGAGCACGAGGCCACGCTGGCCGCGGCCCGCGCGGAGCAGTTCGGTGCCTGAGTCCTTTGGCTCCCGGCTGGCCGGGGCCATCGCGGCCCATGGCCGGTTGTGTGTCGGGATTGATCCCCACCCCGCCCTCGTGGCGGGGTGGGGCCTGCCCGACGACGCGGAGGGTCTCAGGCGCTTCTCGTCCGTCGCGCTGGAGGCGGCCGTGGGCAACGCGGCGGCGATCAAGCCGCAGGTGGCGCTCTACGAGCGCCACAGTTCCGCTGGCCTTGCGGCCCTCGAGGAGCTCCTGGCCGACGCCCGCGAGGCGGGCATCCTGACGCTCTCAGACGCCAAGCGCGGCGACATCGGCTCCACCATGGCCGGCTACGCCGAGGCATGGCTGGGGGAGGGTTCCCCGCTCTCCTCGGATGCCGTCACGGTGTCCCCGTACCTCGGCGTGGGGGCGCTGGCCCCCGCACTGGAGTTGGCGGCGAAGAACGGGCGCGGCGTGTTCGTGCTCGGGATCACGTCCAACCCCGAGGGGCAGCGCGTGCAGCACGCAGGCGGTGCCGACTCGGCGGCGAAGCGCGTCGTCGAGGACGTTGCAGCGTGGAACGTTGAACACGGCTCCACCCCGCTTGGCAGCGTCGGCCTCGTGGTCGGCGCCACGGTGGGCGAGGATATCGCCGCGCTGGCGCTCGATCTGGCCGCCGGCGCGCCGCCGCTACTCACCCCGGGCTACGGGGCGCAGGGTGCCACGAGCGCGGACCTGCGCCGCGACTTTGCCACCGTCTGGGATCAGCTGCTGGTCCCGGCCTCGCGCTCGCTGCTCAAGGCGGGCCCGGAGGGCATGCGGGACGCTGTCCTGCGCGCGAGCGAGGACCTGGCTTAAGGGGCACGGGGCGCGCGAGCCGCGCCCATGCCACCCCAGCACGAGGCGGGGCCGGTAGGATGGGTCAATCCCTTTCCTGCACCGGCCCCGCCTTGCGCGTGCCAGGGTGGGGGAGGAGCCGCACCCACCACCGCAGGAGCACCCGTCCATGAGCGAATCAGCACCCACCCGCCCCCGCATCACCGTGCTCGCAGGACCCACGGCCGTGGGCAAGGGCACGGTCTCCGCCTACATCCGGGAGCACTACCCCGAGGTGGAGCTCTCGGTCTCGGCGACGACGCGCGATCCCCGCCCGGGCGAGGTCGACGGCGTGC
>JALAHE010000236.1 GCA_022712075.1 Galactobacter sp. | reverse complement strand
CCCCCGCGGGGGACCTGGCGGGCCGGGCGGCCCCCGTGCACGCCGCCGGCGGGCTCGGGATCGCCGACGAGGCCCAGCCGGGCTTGGGGCGCGTGGGCGGGGCGTGGTGGGGACACCAGGTCACGGGCCTGGTCCCCGATCTCGTGACGATGGGCAAGCCGCTCGGCAACGGCTTCCCGCTCGGCGGCGTGGTGACCTCGAAGCCGCTCATGGACTCCTTCAGCTCCACCAACATGTACTTCAACACCTTCGCCGGGACGCCCGTAGCCTCCGCCGCGGGGCGCGCCGTGCTCGCCGAGGTGAGGGAGCGCGGGCTGGTGCAGCGCGCGGCCGAGCTCGGCGATCTCGTCCGCGGCCGCCTCGCGGAGATCGCGGCTGCACACCCGCTCGTTGCCTCGGCCAAGGGGCGCGGCCTGTTCTTCGGGCTCGAGCTCGTGGACGCCGGGGGCGCGCCGAACCCCGAACTGGCCAAGGCCATCGTGGAGCGCCTGGCCAATGAGGGCATCCTCATCAGCCGGATCGGTCCCCACGATTCGGTGCTCAAGATCCGCCCGCCGCTCGTCATCACGGCGGAACAGCTGGATGTGGTGGTCGATGCGCTGGAGCGCGCGCTGCTCGAGGCGGCGCCGATCCTGGTCGGGGCCAGCGCATGAGCGCCCGGGCCCCGTCGCTGCGGGAACGGCAGCGTTCCCGTACCCGCACCGACCTCGTGAACGCCGCGCTCTCGGTGCTGGCCAGGCGGGGCCTGGAGGCCGCCACGGTCACGCTCATCACCCAGGCGGCCGGCACCTCGCGCGCCACCCTGTACGCCCATTTCCCGGAGGGACGCTCTCAGCTGCTGCTGGAGGCCTACGAGCAGCTGGGCCACCGGGTGCTGGAGGCCGCCCGGAGCCATCGGGCCGGTGCCGAGGACTGGGCCGGGCGCATCCGCGCCTCGCTCGTGGCGATGCTCGAGCTCGCCTCGGAACCCGAAATCGGGCTGTTCTACAACGTGAGCGGCCCGCAACTCGTGGGCCGAGGCGCGCGCGGCATCGGCTCGAGCACCACGCGGCGCACCATCGCCGACGAGCTGGAGCTGGCCCGCTCGCGGGGACTGTTGGCCGAGGGCGTGGACCCGGACGCGCCGGCGGCGCTGCTCGTGGGGGCGATCCGCGAGGCCGGCATCGACGCGGCGCTGGAACCCTCCAGCGCGGCCTGGCGGCTCGCCGCGTTCGACGCCCTGCTCCGAGGGCTCTCCGCGCGCTAGTTCGAAGCTGGAGGGGCGGGGCGCCGGAGCAGTCGGGCTACCCCCGCCCCTCTTCTCTCCGGCGACTCCACGCCGGCGGCACGGATGATCTCGCGGAGTTCCTCAAGGCTCCCCGCCCTCGCCACCCGCTCGAACTCGGGGGCGTGCTCGCGCCCGGCCTCCATCAGCCCCACCAAGTGCTTGAAGCGCTGGACCTCCACGCGTTCGGCGAGCACGGCCTCCAGAGCCGCCGCGCACTCGGCGTCGACCGCAGCCAAGGCCTCGCGCTCGCTCAGGTGCGCGTCCAAGAGCTCGTTGAGCTGCAGCAGCGGCTCCTGCCACGGCGAATCACCGGCGCGATGCAGCGCGACCAGGTGCTTGTACGCCTCCGCCACGTCGCGGGCGAGGACGTCGGCCGGCCAGTCAAGCTCGTCCCTCAAGCGCGGGGCGAACGCCGCCAGGCGACCCGTCTTCCACTTCTGTACCCGATCGGGAACGGCCTTGGCCTGCACAAAGCGTTCAAGGGTCCAGGCGAGGCTCGGGGCCTGGGCCCTTCTGAACAACGGCATGGGTAGGACTCCTTGCGCGGGGCACCGCCGCGCTCGCGGGCGGATGCCGTACCCCCAGTCGGGTTCGAACCGACACTTGCTCGATTTTAAGTCGAGTGCCTCTGCCAATTGGGCTATGGGGGCCCGTGCGCGCTCTCGAACGGGCGGCGCACGGCACCCAGTTTAGTGGCGAACGACGGCGGGCCGGTCACCTTGAGGTGACCGACCCGCCATCGTGCTGTTCCCGGCCGGCGCCGGGCCGCCCCGGCTACTTCGCGACGAAGTAGAGGCGCTGATTGGCGAACTCGCCGATGCCGATGGGGCCCATCTCGCGGCCGAAGCCAGAGCGCTTCACGCCGCCGAAGGGCAGCTCGGCGGACTCGGCGGCGATCGTGTTCACGTGGGCCATGCCCACCTCGAGCTTCGAGGCGATCGCGGCGGCGCGCGCCTCGTCGTCCGAGAACACCGAACCACCCAGGCCCAAGGCGCAATCGTTCGCGAGCGCGAGGGCCTCCGCGTCGCTCGTGACCTTGTAGACCGTTGCAACGGGGCCGAAGATCTCCTCGCGGTAGGCCGGGCCGTCCACGGGAACGTCGACCAGCACGGTCGGCGCGTAGTAGGCGCCGGGGCCCTCGCTGAGCACGCCGCCGGCGAGGACGCGGGCGCCCTCGGACACGGCCTGGCGCACCTGGGCGTCAACCGTCTCGGCCGCCGCGCGCGAGGACATGGGCGCGTACTGGCCCTCCTGCATGTTCAGCTGATCGCCCGGCGTGAGGCCCGTCGCGAGCTTCACGAGCTCGGCCACGAACTCGTCGTAGATGTCCTCCATGACGATGAGGCGCTTGTTGGAGTTGCAGACCTGGCCCACGTTGTACGTGCGGAAGTCCCAAGCGGCCTTGGCCACGGAGGCCACGTCGGAGGAATCCAGGACCACCATGGGGTCGATGCCGCCGAGCTCCAGCACCGCCTTCTTCAGGTGCGTTCCCGCCTGGGCGCCGATGATGGCGCCGGCGCGCTCGGAGCCCGTCAGGGACACGCCCTGGACGCGCGGATCGGCGATCATCGTGGCGATCTGATCGTGCGAGGCGAACGAGTTCTGGTAGGCGCCCACGGGGGCGCCGGCCTGCTCGAAGATCTCCTGGACCGTGAGGGCCGAGCGCGCGCAGATGTCGGCGTGCTTCAGGATGATGGTGTTGCCAAGCAGCAGGTTCGGAGCCGCGAAGCGGGCCACCTGGTAGTACGGGAAATTCCACGGCATGACGCCCAGGAGCGCGCCGATCGGCAGCTGCTCGATGACGGCCTTGCCCGGCACGGTGCTGGGGATCTCGCGATCGGTGATGAGCGAGGGACCGTACACCGCGTAGTAGTCGATGATGGAGGCGGCGAACTCGACCTCGTCCACCGACTCCGCGTACGTCTTGCCCATCTCGAGGGAGATGAGCTTGGCCAGCTCGTCCTTGCGCTCCTCGAAGAGCTCGGCCGCCCGCTTGATGACCGCGGCGCGCTCCTGCACGCTGCGCTCGCGCCAGCCGCGGTACGCCGACTCGGCCGCCGCGAGGCTCTCCTCGATCTGCTGATCGGTGGCGGGATCGAAGCTCTCGATCAGCTCACCCGTCGCGGGGTTCTGCACACGATACTTCGCCATGGTCTATCGGTTTCCTTGTCTTAAAGGTGTCACCGTGCCTGAAGGTGACGCTACTCACCATTCTGTCATTGCGCCGTCGTTCACGCATCCATGACGGCGCTCCCGCAACGAAATCAGTGCCGAGATCGACAAAGCGCACACAAAAACGCGGGTGGCCCCGGGGAGAAATCCCCGGGGCCACCCGCGTTCACGCGACGAGACGCTTACTTGCTCTCGGCCGGCTTCGGCTTCGGCGTGGCGGCCTCGATGAAGTCGGCGTGCGGCGTCTGCACATTGCGCACGCCCCACACGTCGCGGCCCGAGATCAGCTGGTTGAACCAGCCGCCGAACACGCGGAACTTGCGCTCCCACGTGGGCATGGCCAGGCCGTGGTAGCCGCGGTGCGCGGCCCAGGCCAGGAAGCCCTTGAGGGGGAACTTGATGATCTTGGCGACGCCCTTGCCGTAGCCCAGGCCGGCGACGGCGCCGAGGGGCTCGTGCTTGTAGTCGGTGACCTTGCCGACGCCGTAGCGGGCGGCGTACACGTTCTTGGCGAGGCGCTTGGCCTGGCGCACGGCGTGCTGGGCGTTGGGGACGCAGGTGTTATCCGGCAGGCCCTTGCCCGAGAGATCCGGCACGGCGGCGACGTCGCCGGCGGACCAGGCGCCCTCGATGACCTTGCCCTCGGCGTCGAGCGCACGCAGGGAGGCGTCAACCACGAGGCGGCCGCGGGGCTCCACCGTGAAGTCGGTGTTGCGAACCATGGGGTTGGCCTGGACACCGGCGGTCCAGATCAGGGTGTCGACGTCGAACTCGTCGATGACCTGGCCCTTGGTCTCATCGTTGGCCATGGAGGTCAGCTTGAGGTGCTTGTCCGTGGCGTCGCCCAGGGACGTCTGCAGGCGCACGTTGATGCCGCGGGAGCGCAGGTGC
Organism: Galactobacter sp.; assembly: GCA_022712075.1. Lineage (GTDB taxonomy): Bacteria > Actinomycetota > Actinomycetes > Actinomycetales > Micrococcaceae > Galactobacter. The sequence continues at coordinate 3,260 of JALAHE010000236.1, read as the reverse complement.
TCAACGACCCACTCGGCGGTCTCGGCCTTGATCTCGGGCATGATCTTCGGCATCGCCTCGACGAGCTGGAAGTCCAGATCGGCCGGGGTGATGTTGTTGCAGCGCTCGGCCGCGAGGCGGGCGGCGTCCTGCAGCTCGGAGATGGTCTCGACGCCGTTGAAGCCGCCGCCGACCACGATGAAGCGCAGGGCGCGCTTGCGGGCCTCTTCGTCGGCCGTGTTATCGGCGAACTGGATGCGCTCCTGGACGTGATCGCGCAGGAAGATGGCCTCCTCGACGCGCTTCACGCCGATGCCGGCCTGGGCCAGGCCCGGGATCGGGAACGTCTTGGTGATGGCGCCTGCGGCGACCACGACGTCCTGGTAGGGCACGGCGAACTCGACGCCGTCCACGCCCTCGACCGTGGCGGTCTTCGAGGCGTGATCGATCTTGGTGACCTTGCCCTGCAGCAGCTCGGTGTCACGCAGGTGACGGGAGTGCGGCACGGTGATGTGGCGCGGCTCGATGGAACCGGACATCACCTCCGGCAGGAACGGCTGGTAGGTCATGTACGGCAGCGGGTCGACGAGGGTCACGACGCCGCCGTGAACCTTGACCTTCTTCTGCAGGTTCTTCGCGACGTAGAAACCGAGGTAACCGCCGCCGACGACGAGGATGCGCGGGCGCTCCGAGAGCTTGGGGGTGGTAGGCATGCCTCCATGATAGGCCGAGATCGGGGGTTTGTGAAAGTTCCCACGAACTAGGTTTCGGCCCTGTTGTGGGCTACCGCCCCTCCCCCTGCTCCCGGCTGTCGGCCCGCCCCTCAGGCCGGGCGCGAGGCGAGGTCCAGCGCGATGCCGTCCAGGATGTCGAACTCGCTCGTGACCGCACTGCGCACCCGGCCCCCGGTCACCTCTTCAAGCCGCTTCAAGAGCGTGCGCCAGATGAGAGCGCCGGCCTGCAGCACGTCCACACGCCCCGGATGCACATAGGGCAGCGAGGCGATGCGGTGCTTCGGCCAGGAGATCAGCTCGGAGGCCGCCGCCTCGACGATCCCGATCGGCAGGACCGTGGAGTTGATGGCCTCGGAGGAGTACTCCGGCAGGTCAAGCGCATGCGCCGTGACCGTGGTGATCGTGCCGGCCACGCCGACCACGCGCTCCACGCTGGCCAGGTCGACGCTCTCCTCCACGACCGCGAGCAGCTCGCGCGTGGCCGCCTCGGCCGCAGCAATCTCGGCCTCGCTCGGCGGATCGGAGTGGAGGAAGCGCTCGGTGAAGCGCACAGCGCCCATGTCCACGCTGCGCGCCGCCATGACCCCGCGGCCGTCGCCCAACACGCACTCGGTGCTGCCGCCGCCCAGGTCCACCACGAGCAAGCGCTCGCGGCTCCCGGCGTCCACGCCGCTCGTGGCGCCGAGGAAGGACAGCCGCGCCTCCTCGTCGCCGGAAACGACCTCGGGGCGCACGCCGAGGCGCGCCTCGATGCCGTCCATGAACGCCTCGCGGTTGCCTGCATCCCGCGTGGCCGAGGTCGCCACGAAGCGCACGCGCTCGGGGTGCAGCGGCTCAAGGATGCGAGCGATCTCCTCGGCACCTGCAAAGGTGCGCTCGAGCGCGGCCGGGGCAAACTCGCCCGTCGAGTCGATGCCCTCGCCCAGGCGCACCACCCGCATGGAGCGGTGCACCTGGCTAAGCGCGGCCGGCCCCTCCTGCGGGGTGTCGGCCACGAGGACGCGCAGGGAATTGGTGCCGCAGTCGATGGCCGCCACGCGCATGGCTCAGGCCTCCGTCTCGCGCGCGGCGCGCTTGGCGGCGCGCTCGCGGCGCTTGGCCTCGGGGTCGCCGGCCTGCGTGCGCACGTGACGCGAGCGGTCCTGCTTCGGCACGGGGGCCTCGGTGTCCCAGGCTCCCGCGCAGGCGCAGACGTCGGCGGTCCACCACTGCGTGATCTTCTCCAGGGCCTCGTCGCCCAGGGCATTGACGCCGGGGCCGGCGGCGAGCGAGTGGCCCACCATGACGTGCAGGCACTTCACGCGCGCCGGCATGGCCCCGGCGGAGACGCCCTCGATCTCGGGGACGGGACCCACGCCGCTGCGCTCACCGATCGCGTCGCGCACGGCAAGGTAGTGCTCGTGGGCGCGCAGCTGCGCTGCCTTGAGCTCCTCGTCCGTCTCGAGGCGCTCGTTCATGGTCACCATCTCGCCGGCCGCCTCGAGGCGGGACACGGCGGCCGTGATGACCGGATGCGTCAGGTAGTAGGTGGTCGGGAAGGGGATCCCGGAGGAGAGCCGCGGGGCGGTCGTGGCCACGAGCGGGTTCCCGCACACGCAGCGCGCGCCGATCTCCACGATGTCGCGGGCCGGGCGCCCGAGCTGCCGCGAGACGGTGTCGAGGTCCTGCTGGCTGGGGGTGCGCTCGGCGGCGGCGAGGGCCTCGGCCACGGGCACGCTGGGGGTGGGCACTGACGCTCCTAAGGGGATGACTGACTTCTCCTGCCGGCCCCCTCGCCGCGGGCACCCCCGGGACCCGCTAGGGGGTCGAGGTGCGCACCACGGAGTCGACGAGGCCGTCCCCCCAGGGTAGTCCCTGGCGATACTCCCCCGGTGTGAGCGTGGTGTCCTCCTCGGCGGCGCTCTCCTCCGGCGCGCCGATCACGACGTAGCGCTTCTCGCCCGGAAGGAAGCGCTGAATGCGCTCGCGGGCCTGCTGGCGCACAAACTCCGGGTCGTCCCAGCGATCCAGCTCGGCCTGCAGGTTCTCCTTGGTCTGCTTCTCCTGCGCCAGGAGCGCCTGGGCGCTGCGCAGCTCGGCGTTCTGGCGCACGTACGTGGTCACGGCAGGGAAGAGCATGAAGCCAGAGACGATGAGGATGAGCGCGAGCGCCAGCACGCGCGTTGAAAGCGCGCGGGCCGGCACGGGGGCCGTGGCACGCGGGGCACTCGGGCGCTGCTTCGGCGCGTGCCCGGGATCGCGGATGGCGCCCTCGAGCGCTGTGCGCTCGATCAGCCGGCGCTCGCGGTCGGCCGGGTCGTGCCGGCGCCGGCGGCGCACGCCGCCTGGCAGGTGCTCGCCGTTGAGGTCGGCCTCGATCTCCTCGGCCACGGCGTCCTTGGCCTTGCGCACGCCCTGCCCCACGGCGTCGGCGCCGCGCTGGGCGGCGGAGCGCGCCGCCTCGCGCGCCGCGGCCAGGCCGCGGCGCGGGGCCTCCCCGGTGCCCGACGGCGCGGGCTCGCCTTGGAGGCCCGCCGCGCCGGCCGTCGCGGCCGGCGAGGCGGACAT
>JALAHE010000027.1 GCA_022712075.1 Galactobacter sp. | reverse complement strand
GTCGGGGGCTGGGGCCTTGGGGGCCGACTCGTCCTCGTCCGCCCGCAGGACACCAAGCAGGGATCGCATCTCCCGCAAGGCCTCGCGCCCCGTTTGGGCGATGGTCCCCAGGGTGCGCGGGGCGACCTCGGGATCGGCGGCCGCGGCGTACCGCGCGCCGTCGGCCTGGGCGATGATCACGGAGAGGGAATGCGCGACGACGTCGTGCATCTCGCGCGCGATCCGTCGCCTTTCGTCGGCGGCGGCGAGGGCGCGTTCCTGTTCCTGCTCCTGCTCGAGCCGCCGGGCCCTATCGGCGACGGCCTCGAGGGCGAGGCGCCGGGTCCGCGTGAGGTCGCCCGCCACCCACGCCACGGTGCAGATCAGGACGTGGAAGATCAGGACCGCCACGTAGGTGGGCAGGTCGTTGGCGAACGTGAGACCGGTGAACTTGAGCGTGGCGAGCACCGAGCCGAGCGCGGAGAAGGCCAGGGCCCAGCGTGCGTCCACCCGGGCGCCGTACGCCGTGATCGAGTAGAGGAGCACCGGCACGAACAGGTTCATGGGGACGGGCTCGCCCGGCACCACGACCTGGACCAGGCAGGCGGCGACGGCGACCCACAACGCGCGCCGCGGGTGGGTGCGACGTTCGGACAGTGCCCAGGCGAGTGCCGCGCCCACGAACAGCGCCGAGGCCTCCTTGGCGAGGTTCTGTGTGCGCGATCCGGTGAAGACGCTCACCCCGACCCCCAGCAGGAGCGGGGCGGCGGCAAAGAGCACAAAGGCGGTGATGGCGACGATGGCGTCCACCCGACCAGGGTGCGAACGCACCCACGCGTCGAGTCTGCGATGCCACTTCATGGGGCCAGCCTAGGCGGCGGCGGGCTCGGCGTGATCAGACCGCGGTCTGACCTGTCGCGTGAGGCGCGTCTCGCCGCTCAGGCGACCCGAGTCGCCGTCGTTCATATTGTGAGACCGTTTGCCCAACATTCGGACCCGTTTCCTAGGATGGGGCCATGACGCGAAACATCGACCTGGCAGTGATCCCCGGCGACGGCATCGGACCGGAGGTGGTGGCCCAGGCGGTGCGCGTCCTCGAGGCCGCCCTCAACGGCAGCGACACCGGAGTGAGCCTCACCGAGTATTCGCTCGGCGCCCACCACTGGCTGGAGACGGGCGAGACCCTCTCCAACGAGACGCTCGAGTCGATCCGCTCGCACGAGGCGATCCTGTTTGGTGCCGTGGGTGCCGCCCCGGGCGATACGCGTATCCCCTCCGGCCTGATCGAGCGCGAGCTGCTGCTCAAGCTGCGTTTCAGCCTCGACCACTGCGTCAACCTGCGCCCCTCGCGCCTGTACCCGGGGACGGGCTCCCCGCTCGCTGAGCCTGGTGACATCGACTTTGTCGTGGTCCGCGAGGGCACGGAGGGTCCGTACGTCGGCAACGGCGGCGTCATCCGCCAGGGGACCGAGCACGAGATCGCCACCGAGGTCTCCCTGAATACCGCCCACGGCGTGGCCCGCGTGGTCCGCGACGCCTTCGAGCGCGCCGCAGCCCGCCCGCGCAAGAAGCTCACGCTCGTGCACAAGCACAACGTACTGGTGCACGCCGGTCACCTGTGGCGCCGCACGGTCGACGCGATCGCCGCCGAGTTCCCGGAGGTGGCCGTCGATTACCTGCACGTCGATGCAGCCACCATCTTCATGGTCTCCGACCCGGCCCGCTTCGACGTGATCGTGACCGACAACCTCTTCGGTGACATCCTTACCGACCTCGCCGGCGCGGTGACGGGCGGCATCGGCCTGGCGGCGTCCGGCAACATCAACCTCGATGGCACCTCGCCGTCCATGTTCGAGCCCGTCCACGGTTCGGCTCCCGACATCGCAGGCCAGGGGATCGCCGATCCCTCCGCCGCGATCCTGTCCGTGGCCCTCCTGCTGCACCACCTGGGCCTGGACGAGGCGGCCGAACGCATCGAGAACGCCGTGGAACAGGACGTCCAGTCCCGCGCCGGCCTCGGGGCGCGCAGCACCTCCGAGGTGGGAGACGCGATCGTGGGCACCCTTCTGGGTGCCACAGTGTGATCTCTCGCATAGTCTTGACGGGTCAGCGCGTGCGCAGGCCCGCCACAAGCAGCGGCCGCTAGGCGCCGCACCAACACCCCGACTCACCGGCCGGGCCACTGAAAAAAGGAAGCACCCGTGAGCACTGTGGAGTTCGCCCGCCATCTGTCCGAGCATCCCGCGACGGACGAGCGCCGCGCCGAGATCCTGAAGGACCCCGGCTTCGGCAACTACTTCACCGACCACACCGTCGTCATTGACTGGACGGAAGGAGTCGGCTGGCACGACGCCCGCGTTGAGCCCTACGGTCCGATCGCCCTGGATCCCGCCGCCTCCGTGCTGCACTACGGCCAGGAGATCTTCGAGGGTCTGAAGGCCTACCGTCACGCCGACGGCTCGGTCCAGACCTTCCGCGCGGAGAAGAACGCCGAGCGCCTCAACGCCTCGGCGCGCCGCCTGGCGCTGCCCGAGCTGCCCGTCGAGTCCTTCGTCGAGGCCGTCAAGCTGCTGGTTCAGGTGGACGAGGCCTGGGTCCCGGAGGGCGACGGCGAGGCGCTGTACCTGCGCCCGTTCATGATCGCCACGGAGGCCTTCCTGGGGGTTCGCCCCTCGCGTGAGGTCAGCTTCCGCGTCATCGCCTCTCCCGCTGGCAACTACTTCGGCGGCGAGCTGCACGCCGTGCCGATCTGGCTCTCCGAGCACTTCTCCCGCGCCGGCCACGGCGGCACGGGCGAGGCCAAGTGCGGCGGCAACTACGCCGCCTCGCTGGCCGCCCAGCTCGAGGCCCAGGATCACGGCTGCGCGCAGGTGCTCTTCCTCGACCCGACCGACGACTTTGCGGTCGAGGAGCTCGGCGGCATGAACGTCTTCTTCGTGCTCGAGGGCAACCGCCTGGTGACCCCTCGCCTGAACGGCAACATCCTTCACGGCGTCACCCGCGCGTCCGTGCTGCAGATCGCCGCCGACCTTGGCCTGAGCGTCGAGGAGCGCAAGTTCACGATCGAGGAGTGGCGCGAGGCCGTGGCGCAGGGCACCCTGCGCGAGGTCTTCGCCTGCGGCACCGCCGCCGTCATCACCCCCGTTTCCGAGCTGCGCAGCGAGGAGGGCACCATGACGTTCCCGGAGACCGGGGAAGACGCCGTGTGGGCCCGCATCCGTGAGCAGCTCCTGGGCGTCCAGACCGGCGCCGTCGCCGACACCCACGGCTGGCTGACCAAGCTCGTCTGAGCGCGCAACGCTGGGAACGGCCCGTCACCCTGTCGCAGGGCGGCGGGCCGTTCGCTTTCTGGGAACCAGGCCCCGCGCCGTCGTACCCTAGAAGGTCTTCACCCTCGCCACCCACCCTGCCTGGAGGACACCCATGACCGGCGGCCGCGCCCAACGCCGCGAGCACACCACAGTAGGACGTCGACGCCTGGCGGTCGTCTTGCCTGCGGTGGCGCTGACGCTTGTGCTGGCCGCCTCGGGCCTGTGGTTCTTCCTTCCGAGGCCGGACGATGCTCCGGCGCGGGCGCTGACCGCGCCAGCCCCTAGCCCCGCCGCCGAGGAACCGGCTGCCATCCTTGCCGCTGACGAGTACATCGTCGGCGAGGCCTATGAGGTCGCGGTCAGCGCCGGGGAGCCCCACGAGGGGATGACGCTTGCCGTGCGGTCGGGGCAGGAGTGGCGCGAGGTCGACGCCAGCGTTTCTGACGCCGTCGGTGACTCGGCCCTGCGCTGGGATGCGCCCACAGGCCAGTCTCCCCAGCTCCGTGTGAGTTCGGGGGGCCGCATCCTGAAGTCCTGGACGGTGCGGCGCGCCAAGGTGCAGGTCACCCTGGAAGCCAGCGGGTACTCCATAGAAGGGGCCGCGTCCCCCAACCGGGTTGTCGTGGCAGGCGCCCCGGTCGCGACGCGTGTGTCGCTGCAGCGCAAGACAGGCAAGGGCTGGGTCGAGGTCAAGCACGGCGTCACGGGCGAGGACCGAAGCGTCTCACTCCCGTGGACGCCTGCGCACGGTCACGAGTGGATTCGCGCTGTGGCGACGTCCCCGGCCGGCCGGGCCGTGAGTACTGCGGCCGACATTATGGTAGTCAAGCGATGCACTGCCGGCACGGTGCCTGCAGCCGAGCTGACCTACATGGCAAACGACCCCACCCGGCTGGATGGCTCGGGGATCGTCGATCCGCTCATCGGTGCGATCTGCGCGGCAGATCAGGGAAGCGACATCTTCGTGTCGCTGTACATCCTGGCGCACCAAGACGCGGCGGTGAAGCCCATCCTCAATGCGCTCAAGAACCGCGCGCGCGTGACCAAGTCCCGCGTCGTCTTCCTGGTGGAAACGGCGCAGGGTGGGGTCCAAGATCTGACCGTCAAGTCGTTGCGGAGTTGGGCGGAGGTCCGCACGTGCGAGCTCGGGTGCACCGCTTTCGGAGACGACACCTCAGGGATCAACCACAACAAGTTCGTCGCCATCTCGGACACCGTGTGGTCCAAGACCGTTGACCCGTGGGTCTGGTACTCCTCGGCCAACTGGAGCAACCGGCAGTTGCGGGAGTACTGGCACAACGCCGTGGGCGTCTACAACAACACCAGTGTTTACGCCGACACAGCCCGGGAAATCGGCGTTCTCACCACTTGTGAGAAGGGTGAGAAGGAGTGCGCGTCCACGGGGCTCACGCTGACCGAGGAGGTCTCTGCGTACGGCCACGCTCCGCTGTCGCTCCCCGCCGCCGGTGCGCAACGAGGCGTCACCGTTCAAGCTGACTTCTTTCCCAAAACTGGGTGGAACGATCCGGTCGAGGCCTTGCTGGCGAACATGAGTTGCACCCCCGGCCAGGACGGGACGGTGCGGATCGCCGGGTACCTGTGGTCCAAGTCGCGCGCCAATCGGGTCATGCCTCACCTGCGGCGGTTGGTGAAGGAGGGGTGCACCGCCGAAATCATCGCCTCCGAGGGCGGGCTCTTCGCCACCGCGCCGAAGACGCTCAAGATCCTCAAGGACCCCGCCGTGCGCTTTGTGTCGCGAGACCTGATGCACCTGAAGACGGTGCAGGCGGATCACGTCACCTTCCGCGGAGCCCAGGACCGGTTCGTTTGGTACGGCGGCGCCCAGAACTTCACCGCGTTCGCTCTGCGTACTAACAACGAAAACATGCTGCTGGTGGAAGCTCCCTCCGGAACGGGGGAGACGGAGGCCTTCCAGCGTGGAGCCCAGCGCAACTGGGACGAAGTCTGGAGTGGCGTAGCGAAGCGATAGGACTGTTCTCCTTAGAATGGCTCCATGCGTGTCCTGACCACCGGCGGCGCCGGATACATCGGTAGCCACACCGTTCTTGCCCTGATTGAGGCCGGGCACGAGCCCGTGATCTTCGATAACTTCGACAACTCCTCGCCGGAGGCTGTCCGGCGCGTGGCTGAGCTGGCAGGCCGCGACATCGAGCTCATCGAGGGCGACCTGCTAGACGCGGACGCCGTGGACCGCGTGCTGTCGGTTGGAAACTTCGACGCCGTGATCCACTTCGCCGGGCTCAAGGCCGTGGGGGAGTCGACCGCCCAACCGCTGCGGTACTACCGCACGAATGTGGTGGGCACGCTCAATCTGCTGGATGCTATGCAGGCCAACGGCGTGTGTCAGCTCGTCTTCAGCTCCTCCGCCACCGTGTACGGCACGTCTGGGGCGTCACGCTGCGCCGAGGATCTGCCGCTCGGCACCACGAACCCCTACGGCACCACGAAGCTTCAGATCGAGCAGATCTTGGACGATCTCGCGGCCTCGGACCCCAGCTGGCACGTGGCGAAGCTGCGCTACTTCAACCCAGTGGGCGCCCACGCCTCCGGTCGCATTGGCGAGGACCCTCGGGACATTCCCAACAACCTCATGCCGTACGTCTCTCAGGTCGCCGTGGGCCGCCGCGACCACCTGAGCGTGTACGGCGGCGACTACCCGACGCCGGACGGCACAGGGGTCCGCGACTTCATCCACGTCGTCGACCTGGCCGCAGGGCACGTTGCCGCGCTGGAGGCCTTGCCCGAATTCCCCGGTGCCCGTGCTTGGAACCTGGGCACCGGAGAGGGCAACAGCGTCCTCGAGGTCGTCAGGGCGTTCGAGCGCGCCAGCGGCAAGAGCATCCCGTTCGAGATCGTCGACCGACGTCCCGGCGACGTCGCCGAATTGGTCGCTGACCCGAGCCGCGCGCGGGTCGAGTTGCATTGGAAGGCCGAGCGTGGCCTCGAGGATGTGGCCAGGGATAGTTGGAACTGGCAGCGCAACAATCCCTTCGGGTACGAGAACTCCGACGGGGATGCCGACGCCTGAGGCGAAGGGGGTGGCCGAAGCGCACTAGGCTGGTCCCATGCGAATCGCCCGTTGTGTTCTTGATGCCGAGCCGTTCTACGCCGTCGTGGAGGGCGATGAAGTCGTGGCCCTGAGCGGCGACCCGTTCTTCCACGGAGTGCAGCCGACCGGAACCCGGCATGCACTGGACGATGTCCGCCTGGTGGCACCGATCATCCCGCGCTCCAAGGTCGTGGGCTTCGGTCGTAACTACGCCGAACACGCGGCCGAGCTCGGAAACGCGGTTCCCGAGAGCCCGCTGATGTTCTTCAAGCCGAACACCTCGGTGGTTGGCCCCGGTGAGCCGGTCCGGCTTCCTTCGTTCTCCGAGCAAGTCTCGTTTGAGGGCGAACTGGCCGTGGTCATCGGCCGCATCTGCAAAGACGTTCCGGCCGAGTCCGCCGAGGACGTGATCTTTGGGTACACCGTGGCCAACGACCTCACCGCCCGCGATGTCCAGGCCACCGACGGCCAATGGGCCCGGGCTAAGGGCTTCGATGGTGCGTGCCCGCTTGGTCCGTGGATCGAGACGGAGCTTGATCCGGAAGACTTGACGCTGCAGACCGAGGTCAACGGCGAGCTCAAGCAGGACGGTTCAACCTCCGAGATGGTCCACGGCGTCCGTGCGCTGGTGGCTCAGGCCTCCGCGGCGTTCACCCTGCTGCCCGGCGACGTTTTGCTGACCGGTACGCCCGCCGGCGTGGGCCTCGTCCGCGAAGGGGACCGCGTTGACGTCACGATCGAGGGCATCGGAACGCTCACGACGCATATCGTCGGGGAGTAACCTGACGCGCCGGTGCGGGGGTTAGACAGGGGTTCATCCAATGCATAGCCTAGAAGGATCACTCGGTTCTTCTTCTTGGAGTCATTCGTGCAGCACCTCTTTCCCTTTCGCGCCCTGGGTGCGGTTGCAGCGGCCGTAGCCGTCGTTGCCAGCGCCCTTGTCGCGCCTGCGGCGCAAGCCGCCCCTGCGACGTCGGGCCTGGCCCGGCCCGCGGTCACTTCCCCCGCTGCCGTTTCAGCCCCGGCCGGGCTCGCCTCGGTGCAGCGCCTAGGGGCCCTCTCGAGCCTCAAGGCGCCGAACACCTTTGTTTACGGCGCCAAGGTCTTTGTCCCCGTCAAGGTCCGCTCGCAGGGCGTGCGCACCGTCAGGCTTCAGGAACGACGCGGCTCGTCGTGGGTGACCGTGGCCTCAGCCAAAACGGCGCGCAACGGCGCAGCCACCCTGTCTACCTGGACCCGGAACGTGAGCGCTTCCACCTTCCGTGTGGACGTGCCCTCGGCGCGATCCGCCGTCCGGGCGACCGGCGCGTGGACGGCCAAGCGCCAGGCGGTCGGGGCTACTGTCGCGAGCTCCAGCGCGGCAGTTCAAGGAACGAGACTCTCGGTGACCGTGAAGACGAGCGGCGCCCCCGTGAAGAGCTCCGTGATTCTGCAACGGAAGAAGGGCAACAGCTGGGTCACCGTGGCCAGCGGCAAGCTGCCGCGCACGAACGCGACTCTCACCTTGCGCCCGGTCCTGACGGCTGGGCTCAACCAGCTGCGAGCCAAGCTCACGACGCCCGCGCGCGTCACGAAGTACTCCTCCACACGTTCCGTGTACGGCGTCTACAAGTGTGTCTCGGCGGGCGCGGCGCCGACTCGAGTGAGCTACACCTACAACCGCCCCGACGGCGGCAAGTGGGGATATGAGACGGTCAAGGGCAAGCGGGTCAAGACCTGGATCCCCGCTGCCACCAACGGCAAGGGCATCGTCGACCCGTTGATTCGAGCCGTGTGTGCTGCCAAGCGTGGCAGTACCGTCACCATGGCCACGTACATCGTTTCCGACGCTGACAAGTCAACCGTTGGCCTCTTCCGGGCCCTCGAATACAAGGCCCGCGTGGACGGGGTCAAGGTCCGTTTCGTGCTCGAGCAGCGCAATAGCGGGTTGAAGTCTTCGACCGTCAGCGCTCTTCGCAAGTGGTCAACTGTGACGGTCTGCCAGGGAGGCTGCTTCAACTTCGAGTCGGCGCGCGCGGCCAAGGATCGGCTGATCGGCGTCAATCATTCCAAGTTCCTCGCCATTTCGGATACCAATTGGGACACCAAGAAGGTTGATCCGTATGTGTGGTACTCCTCCTCGAACTTCAACGATCGTCAGGTCCTGAAGTACTGGCACAACGCCGTGGGTGTGCGTGACGCCGGCGCCCTCTACGCCGACACCGTGTCGGAGTACAACAAGATGCGCGCCTGCTCGGCGGGAGAGGCGGCCTGCAAGAAGGTCGCAGGCCTCAAGAAACACCAGCAATTGCGGGTGTACGGGCACCAGGCGCTGGTCCTGCCCTCCGCCGCAGCGCAGAATCGTTCGGGCGACGCGGGTGTGACCATGAAGGCCGACTTCTTCCCCAAGACGTCAGGTGTGGAGGATCCGGCGCGCACGCTGCTGAAGTCCATGAAGTGCACCGCCGGGTCCACGCTGCGGGTGTCCAACTATCTGTGGTCGGAATCCCGCCTGAACCGTATCGAGGCCGACCTGATCCGGCTCGCCCGTGAGGGCTGCCGGATTCAGTTTGTCGTCAGCTACGGCGGAGCGTTCGTTTCCCAGGACTCCACCACTGCCCGCCTGACCGCCATCGCGCGCAAGGCCCAGGCCAGCGGCGCCGCGGGCGGCAAGGGCGGCAAGATGGAGATCCGCTACCGCACCCTGATGCACCTGAAGACGGTGGAAGCGAACAAGGTGACCTTCAACGGGGCCCCGAACCGTTTCGTTTGGTACGGCGGAGCGCAGAACTTCACCAAGGCCGGCCTGTTTGCTAACAACGAGAACATGCTGCTCCTAACCGATTCCGCGGCGCGGACCAGCGGGGGCCTGACCTCTCTGCGACAGCAGTCGGGCCAGCAGTTCAACCTCCTGTGGAACGCCAACCTCAACCGCAATACCTAAGCGCGCGCGGTCGCCGCGGGGCGACCGCAAGGCAAGGCCCGCCACCGATGGATCGGTGGCGGGCCTTGCTGTTCTCACGCGCAGGCCAAGGGCTCGGCGCGAAGGACGCTCACCGCAGCGTGCGGCACTGTCCGCTCTTGGAACCGGTCACCTTGTTGCCGCTACCCTTCGGGGCCGGTGAGTTCTTGGCGCAGGAGAGGTTGCCCCACACCCGTGTCTTGTTGAGCACCACGTTGCGGGAGGAATCCACCCGCAGCGAGCCGTACACCGTGTTGGCCCACAGGCCCACGGAGGCCGCTCGGGCGAGGTAGGCGTTGCCGGACACCTTGCTGGAGGCGAGCGACGCGCGGCCGGAGAGGCCGGACACTGAGAGGTTGCCGCCCAGCTGGGTGGAGGCGAGGCTGACGGAGCGGCCGGCGCTGACGCTGACGTTTCCCCGGACGGTGGTGCGCTCGAAGCGCACGTCCTTGGGGGCGTTGGTGGCCGTCACATTGCCAGACACCTGGCCGCCGGTGACGCGCAGCGAGGCGCCCTTGCCGAGCGTCACGTTCCCGTACACGCGGCTGGAGGAGAGCGTGCAGCTCTTGCCGGCCGGCACCGAGAGGTTGCCGGTGATGGTCTTGTTGCTCAGGGTGCCGGAGCATCCCGGCGTGGCCGCGTGGGCCGGGGTGGCCGCGAGGAGGCCTGTGCCGGCGAGGGCGAGGGCGGCTGCGAGGCTGAGGATCTTTTTCACGGTGAGAGGCCTTTCGGTCTTCAGACAGGAGTGAAGCTCGGGGCACGGTGCCCCAGGCATCGACAGGATGCATGAACACGATTGAAGCTACGTGAACCCTCGGTGGCGACAAGGGGATGTCGCCAGATCGCGACGCGGCGTCCCCAGACGGAGACGCCCGCGGCGCCGCGTAGAATAGTGAACCATGAGCTTCACCGCCTCTCTCCCCACCGTTTCTGACTCCACGCCGGTGCGCGTGCGCTTCTGCCCCTCGCCCACCGGCACCCCCCACGTTGGCATGGTCCGTACGGCCCTCTTCAACTGGGCCTACGCCCGCCACACCGGCGGCAAGCTGGTGTTCCGCATCGAGGACACGGACGCCGCGCGCGATTCGGAGGAGTCGTTCAACCAGGTGATCGACGCCCTGCAGTGGCTGGGCATCGACTGGGACGAGGGCGTGCGCGTGGGCGGCCCCCACGAGCCCTACCGCCAGAGCCAGCGCGGCGAGATCTACGCCGAGGTCATCGCCAAGCTCGTGGCCGGCGGCCACGTGTACGAGGAC
>JALAHE010000235.1 GCA_022712075.1 Galactobacter sp. | reverse complement strand
GGTGGCCGACGGCGGGGTGGCCGGGTCGGCGCGGCGCGGAGGGCCGGGCGGGTGGCCGCCGGCGGGGTGGCCGCCTCAGGCGGCCGGGGCGCCGTTGCGCTCGCGCAGGCCGGCGATGAGCGCCGTGAGCCCCAGATCGAACGCGGCCTCGGCGGCCCCCGCGCTGTGGTGTTCAACGGCCAGCGCCGCGCGCAGCGCCGGTAGTGCCTCGGGCACAGCGGCGGCGTCGAGCATGTTGCCGGGCGCCACGATGTCCAGCGCAGAGCCCAGGACGTGGGCCTCGACGGTGCGCAGCACGGCGATGGACTCCCCCGCCGCCCAGCCGGCCTCGGTCAGCGCGCGGACCACCTCGTTGTACATCGCGAGGGTCGACTCGTCGCGGATGGGCGTGGTGGCCAGGAGCCGGATGAGGTGCGGGTGCTGGGCGAAGGCCATGAGGTAGGAGCGCGCCCACTCCCCCAGCGCGACGTCCCAGGCCTTCGAGCCAAAGGCGCTGACGTCGATGCGCTCCACGACCTTGGCGCGCATGAGTTCGATCAGCTCGGCGCGACCAGAGACATGGTTGTAGAGCGAAGAGACCTGGCGATCCACGCGCCCGGCGAGCGCTCGCATCGTGAGCGCCTCGGCCCCCTCCTCATCCACGATGGACATGGCGGCGGCGAGCAGGCGGTCGCGGCTCAGCGGCGGGGTCATGGGCACTCCTTCTCGACAGGGGCGGGATGGCCCGCGCGGCGAGCCTAGCCGCTTCGGCGCGCCCGCGCTCCAACCGCCCCGGCGGGGGCGCCGGCCACCGAGCGCTCGCGCGCGCCGGTCATGTCACGGCAACGCTCGCGTCTTTACGCGGAAACACGGTGTGTGTAAGGTCACACTACCGGCACGAACAGTGTTCGTACCGGGGGTGCTGCCACCGCTTCGTCCCGGGCCCCAGGAGGGCCCCGGATCGAGCCGAGGCGCGGCCACCCCAGCACGCATCACCGACGCCACGAAGGACCCGACGCATGAACTCCCGCGCCCAGCTGCTCCACTCCGGCACCGTCTTCACGGGCGCCGGTTCGCCCGACGTCGACGCCGTCCTCCTCGTGGATGGACGCATCGCCGGCCTCGGCGCCGAGGCCCACCGCCTTGCAGAGGCCGCCACCGACGCCGGTTCCGAGGTGCTGCGCACCGATCTGAGCGGCGCCTTCGTGAGCGCCTCCTTCGGCGACGGCCACGCCCACCCGCTCTTCGGCGGGCTCGAGGAGGCAGGCCCGCGGGTGCGCGCGTGCGGCTCCGTCGAGGAGATCGTCGCCGAGGTGAAGCGCTTCGCCGAGGAGCACCCGGAGCTCGAGTGGATCTTCGGCGCGAGCTACGACGGATCGCTGGCCCCGGAGGGGCTTTTCGACGCGCGCTGGCTGGACGAGGCGGTCCCGGACCGCCCCGTGGTGCTGCGCGCCTGGGACTATCACACGGTGTGGGTCAACAGCGCGGCACTGGCCGCCGCCGGCATCACGCGCGACACCCCGGATCCGCAGCTCGGCGAGATCACCCACCGCGAGGACGGCGAGCCCCTCGGCATCCTGCGCGAGTGGGGCGCCGTCGACCTGATCATGGACGTGGCCCCCACCCGCCCGCAGGAGGAGCGCCTGCGCGCCCTCGAGGCGGCCGGCGAGTACTACCTGGCCCGCGGCGTGACCTGGGTGCAGGACGCGTGGGTGGAGCCCGGCGACGTCGACACCTACCTGGAGGCCGCGGCCGCCGACCGCCTCCCCCTGCGCTTCAACCTGGCGCAGTACGCCGACCCCCGCAAGTTCGAGGCCCAGCTCCCGCGCTTCGTGGCCGACCACCAGCGCGTGCAGGCCGCCAAGCACCCGCGCCTCACGGCCAACACCATCAAGTTCTTCGCCGACGGCGTCGTCGAAAACGAGACGGGCGCCCTCCTGGAGCCGTACTGCTCCGCCCTGCACAAGCACGGCATGAGCGTGTGGCCCGGCGACATGCTCAAGAACGCCGTCGTGGCCGCGGACGCCGAGGGCTTCCAGATCCACGTCCACGCGATCGGCGACGCCGCCGTGCGCCAGGCGCTGGACGCCTTCGAGGCGGCCATCGCCGCCAACGGCCCGCGCGACCGCCGCCCCGTCATCGCCCACGCCCAGCTCATCGACGAGGCCGACCTCGGCCGCTTCGCCCAGCTCGGCGTGATCCCCTGCATGCAGCCGCTCTGGGCCCAGCAGGACGCGCTCATGACGGTGCTCACCGTGCCCCGCCTCGGCGAGGAGCGCTCCGATCGCCAGTACCAGCTGAACTCGCTGCAGGACTCGGGCGCCGCCCTGTCCTTCGGCTCCGACTGGCCCGTCTCCTCCGGCGACCCGCGCGACGGCCTCGCCATCGCGATGTCCCGCACCACCACGGAGGGCCTCCCCGCCGGCGGCTGGACGCCGCAGGAGATCGTGGCCCCGGAGCTGGCCCTGGCCGCCTACACCTCCGGCGTGGCCCACCAGGCCTTCGCCGACTCCCTCGACGCCCCGTGGGGCGAGATCTCGGAGGGCAATGCCGCCGACCTCGTGATCCTGGCCCGCGACCCGCGGGAGCAGGCGCCCCACGACCTCCCCCAGAACCCGATCCTCGCGACCTACCTGGGCGGCGCCGTCGTGCATCGCCAGGCCTGAGCGGGCCTCAAGCCCGCCCGCGGCGGGCCTGGCAACGGGCCCGCTGCCCCCAGAACTCCCACGCAACGCCCAAGAGAAGCACCGAAGCAGGACTGATACACCGCCCCACCCTTGATGAAAGGAGCCGTGATGAAAACGCAAACACCTGGCACGGCCGCCGGCACGAACGCAACGCAGCTCAAGCGCGTGCTCGGCACCCCCTCCCTGACCATGTTCGGCCTCGTCTACATGGTGCCGCTGACCGTGTTCACGACCTACGGCGTCGTCACCGTCTCGACCGGCGGCCGCGTCGCCGCCGCCTACATCGTCACCCTCGTGGCCATGCTGTTCACGGCCCGTTCCTACGCCCGCATGGCCGGCGCCTACCCGCTGGCCGGCTCGGCCTACGTGTACACGCAGCGCACCTTCGGCCCCGAGACCGGCTTCCTGGTCGGCTGGGCGCTCATGCTGGACTACCTCTTCCTGCCGATGGTCAACTACCTCGTCATCGGCATCTACCTCAACGTCGCCATTCCCGCGATCCCGGCCGCCGTGTGGGTGCTCGTGTGCATCGCGCTCGTGACGGTGCTGAACATCGTGGGCATCACGTCGGTGAACCGCACCAACCTGGTGCTCATCGCGGCGCAGGCGATCTTCGTCGTGGTCTTCATCGTCTTCACGATCGCGGCCATGAACGGCCAGGCGATCGACATCATGGCTCCGTTCAAGGGCGACGGCTCCGCGGCCGCCGGCAGCACCGGCGCGCTGATGGGCGGCGCCGCGATCCTGTGCCTCTCCTTCCTCGGCTTCGACGCCGTCTCCACCCTGGCCGAGGAGGCCAAGGACGCCGAGCGCACGGTCCCCAAGGCGATCATGATCGTCACGCTGGCCGCAGGCGTCATCTTCGTGCTGCTTTCCTGGCTGGCCCAGGTGGCGCACAAGAGCACCCAGTTCGTCGACGAGGACTCGGCCGCCACCGAGGTCATGACGGCCGTGGGTGGCACCTTCCTCGCCACGCTGTTCACGGCCTGCTACGTGGCAGGTGCACTCGGCTCCGCCCTGACCTCGCAGGCCTCCGTGGCCCGCATCCTCTACTCGATGGGCCGCGACGGCGTGCTGCCCAAGCCGATCTTCGGCCGCCTCAACGAGCGCTTCAAGTCCCCCGCGACCGCCACGCTCGTGGTCTCGGCCGTCTCGCTCCTGGCGCTCGTGGTGGACCTGACGTTCATCATCTCCGTGGTCAGCTTCGGCGCGCTCATCGCGTTCACCTTCGTGAACCTCTCGGTCATCAAGCACTTCTACTTCGACCGGCAGGAGCGCGCCACCGCCTGGCAGCACATCAACAACGGCCTGCTCCCGCTCATCGGCGTGGCGCTGACGGTTTGGTTGTGGACCTCGCTCTCCTCCACCACCTTCGCGGCGGGCGGCCTGTGGGTCCTGCTCGGGGCCGTGGTCCTGGCGATCGTCACCAAGGGCTTCCGCCAGCGCGCTCCCATGCTCGACCTCAAGGAGAGCTAAGAGCGCCGCCGTCCGGGCCGCCACGAGCGGTTTCCTGGACGCTGAACGGTTTGCTAGCGGTTCTCGGTACAGCAAGCCGCTTTCAGGCAGTGCACGACGACGCGGGCCCACCTTCCGTACGGAAGGTGGGCCCGCGTCGTCGTGCGTTGGGTGCCCCCGCGCCGCTCACCTGTGCTCTGAGGCGCGGTCTGCGCTTTGAGGTGCGAATTCCACTCCTCAAAGCGCAGACCGCGACTCAAAGCCGGGCGGGCCGGAAGGGCCTCAGGCGCCGGCGGCCGCGATCTGGGCCTTGGCGGCGGCCTTGAGGACCTCCACCTGGCGCAGCAGGCCGACCATGTCGCCGCCGGCCTCCGGGCGGTCGAGCTCGCCGGGCAGGGCGGCGTAGGAGTAGAGGCCGTCGCCGATGAGCATGATCGTCTCGGCGACGCTCGGCTCCTGCACCTCCTCGAGGATCAGGTCGAGCCACCAGCCGTGTATGGTCTCCAGCGCGTGGCGCGCGGGGGCCACGTAGGCCTGCGAGAGGCGGATCATCGCGGCGTAGGTGACGTCGAAGGCGCTCTTGGTGTTGACCGAGGTGCGCACGTAGTAGCTCGACGGGCCATCCGGGGCCGTGCGCATCTTCTCGACGTCGGCCCGGCCCAGCTCCAGCATGCGCTCGGACAGCGCCTCGGCCAGGGCCTCCTTGGTCTTGAAGTGGTACAGGAGGCCGCCCTTGGAGACGCCGGCCTGACCGGCCACTGCCTCGAGCGTGGCGGCGCGCTCCCCGCCGGTGCGCAGGATGTCTGCGTAGGCGTCAAGGAGTTTGTCGCGGGCTGCGGGTGGGCGAGGCATGTCCCAGACTCTATCGGCCCTCGCGTCATGGAGAGCGGAATCACGCCGATCCGGCTTCCTAATTAAACCGTCCAGACGGTACAGTTATGGAAGTGGCGTCGCAATAGCGGCGCCACGGCCTGGTTCGGGGGCGGTCATCGCCCCGCCGGATCGGCCACGAGCAACGCACCCGCACAGCAGCCAAGGAACGATATTCATGTCCGCGCACCCGAGCCTCGGAGAGCAGCGCCCCGCCACCGCGAACCCCGCGAGCGAGCGCCAGGACCCGGCCACGTCCACGGGCGCCCTCCCCAT
>JALAHE010000026.1 GCA_022712075.1 Galactobacter sp. | reverse complement strand
GCCATCGTCTCCGCACTCGAGGGCGGCGCGATCTCCGATCTCGGATGGCGCATCCCGTTCTTGTACGTTGGGCTGCTCGTGATCGTGGGCCTCATCGCCCGCCTCAAGCTCCCCACCGAGGAACCGAACCGCGACGAGAAGCCGGCGAAGATGCCGCTCATGGACGCCATCCGCGAGCGCCCGCGCGCCGTGCTCTGCGCCATCGGCGTGAGCTTCGGCTACAACACGATCGCCTACATCGTCTCCGTGTTTTTCCTGGCCTACGTGGCCAAGGCCGGGTACTCCTCGACGCTGTCGCTGGTGTTCCAGATCTTCTCCGCCTCGGCCCTCCTCCTGAGCGCGCTCTTCTTCGGCTGGCTCTCCGACCGTTGGGGACGCAAGCGCGTCATGATCGGCGGCGCCGTTGCCCTCATCGTCTTCTTCTTCGTGATCTTCCCCGTGGTGGGGCTGCACGCCACCGCGCTGACGGCGCTGACCTTTGTGGTGGTGGGCGCCGTGACGGGCGCGACCCAGGGCCCGCTGCCGTCCCTCCTCGGCGAGCAGTTCCCGGCGCGCATGCGCTTCTCCGGCATCTCCGTGACCTACCAAGTTGGCGCGGCGATCGGCGGCGGCACCGCGTCCACGGTGGCCACGGCGCTGCTCATCGCCTTCGACGGCAACCCCATCGGCGTGGCCGTTTACGCCTCGGCGGCGGCCCTGATCCTGGCGCTGTGTGTGCTTGGCCTGCGCGAGACGGCGCACCTGAGCGTCAAGGAGATCAACGCTTAGGACGGGTCTCCCCCGGAGACAGGCCGGGGCGGTGCCGATCGGCGCCGCCCCTTGGCGTGGTCCGAGGCGCCTCCGCTCCTCTATTTTTTTATTGCTTGACTTACATTTTTATCGTGGCGTATGTTTTTTTAAGTTGGAGGTCCGCCGCTTACAGAGAGGCAGCCGGAACGATGCGCCTACAGAATCCCTTCGCCGCGCTCAGCCCCACTGGGCTCGATTCGCAGATCCTGACGGTGCTGTCCCGCTCGTCCGCCACCCTCACCATCCCGGAGATCCATCGGCTTCTCCCCGAAACCGGATCCGAACCTGGGGTGCGAGTGGCCACGGCGCGACTTGTCGACCAAGGCGTCGTGACAGAACTGGGGATGGGGCGGGCCAGGGGCTACACGCTCAACCGCCGCCACCTCCTCGCCGGTGCCATCGACCTCATCGCGTCGGCGCTCCCGCGACTGCTCACAAGCATCGCGGAGGACGTTAATCGGTGGCCCGAGCCACCGATCAGCGTGATGATCTTTGGTTCGGCCGCACGGGGGACCATGCGCGCCGACAGCGACATCGACCTCCTGATCGTGGCTCCCGACCACGCCGAAGGAGCTGCACTGGAGTCCCTGGTCTCCGCCCTGGCCCTGGACACCGCTGCCCGGACCGGCAACGACGTCCGCCCACTGGTCTACACCGAATCGGAGATCGAACCGGCGCCCATTTTCGATTCGATCATGCGCGAGGGGATTCACGTCTTCGGCGACCCGAGCTGGCTCAGACGCCAGCTCAAGCGCCGGGAGGTTCGAGCGTGACTCCGAAGACAGACAAGGTCAAGACCGTCCAGGCGGGTCCCAAGGAGAGAGAAGGTCGGCTGAGCAAGGCCCAACAATTCCTCAAGGTCGCCCAGGACGTCGAGGAACTGAACACCCCCGACGGCCTCGACGGCGTGCGCGATGCCTGCGTCCCGCTCCTCGTGCACGCAGGCATCGCGGCCTCCGCTGAGATCTGCGCCAAGGCGTTGGGCAAGCACGCCCAGGGGGAAAACCATGCAGCCGCGGTGACGCTCCTCGCCTCCGTTGACAAGGAAGCGGGAACCTCCCTGAACACGCTCCTGGGGATGAAGACACGCGCCGGGTACGGCCACGACCCCGTTCGCTCGGACCAGCTGAAGAAGGCCAAGCGAGCGGCCGAGGCGCTCGTCGAACGGGCGAACTTCTAGGCTCCCAGCGCCGCCGAAAGCCCCGGCAGTTCCTCGACCAGCGCGGCGAGCGCAGCGGCCTGCCCTTCCTCGGCGACCACGGCGGCCACGTAGCGGTCGGGGCGCACGAGGAGCCAGTGACCCACCGCGCCGTCCAGGATCGCGGGATCCACGCCGCGGTCCCCCGCGTCCACGGTGCGCAGGCGAACCTCGGGCCCGCCCTGCGGGCGCACCGTGAGGCGGCCGGGCGCCGTGACACCCACCCACACGAAGCCGCTGCCGAGGTAGGCGTCCAAGCCCAGGGCCCCGGTGCCCGACGACGCCCGCTCACCACCCGCGCCTTCCTCACGTGAGGCGGGTCCCGCCCCCGGTGAGCCGGCGGCGGCCGGCGACGCCGCGCCGTCGGGCAGGACGAGCGGCTGGGGCAGCGAGCCGCCCAGCAGCGCGGCCGCCGCCGCGGGGACGTCCTTGGACACCGGCACGGCGAGACCGTCGCGGTAGTTGGGCTGCTTGAGGAACCTCATGCCCGTGAGCCACGCCTTGGCCTTGGGCACGAGGCCCAGCGCGGGGAGCGCCGCGTCGCGGGCCACGCACACGGCGCGGTTGGTGCTCATGACCACGGAGCCGATGCGCTTGGAGAGCTTGACCATGCTTGCTGCGTGCGGCTTGCGCTCGGCCTCGTAGCTCTCGAGCAGCCGCTCGGTGGCCTCGCCCTTCACCACGGCGGCGAGGCGCCAGGCCGCGGCGGCGGCGTCGCGCAGGCCCGCGTTGAGGCCCTGGCCGGCGAAGGGCGGCATGAGGTGCGCGGCGTCTCCGGCCAGGAGCACGCGGCCCAGCTTCCAGTCCCTGGCCACGCGCTGCTGCGCGGTGTAGACGGCAGCGCGGCGGATCGTCAGGTCCTGCACCGGCTGGTACTTGGCGACCAGGTCGAGGACGTTCGCCTCGGAGACGACCTCCGCCTCGTCCTCGCCGGGCAGCAGCATGAACTCGTAGCGGCGCCGCCCGTTGACACCAGGCACCACCACGGCGGGGCGCACACGGTTGCAGTGGAAGCTCGCGAACGGCTCCCCCTCCCCCGCGTTCAGCAGATCCACCACGATCCACTTCTCCTCCTGCGTGGATCCCATCAGCGGGATCCCGAGGTGCTTGCGGGCAAAGCTGCGCCCTCCGTCGCAGGCCAGGACCCAGCGCGCGCTGAACTCGAGCTTGGTCTCGGTGCCCGGCGCCGCGGCGTCAAACATCTCGGCCTCGAGGGAGCCGCCCGGCGTGCCCTGACTGCCCGACGAACCGGGCGCGCTCACGGCTCGTGCGTCGTCGCCCACCTGCCCGCTCAGCGCCGCGACGGCGGCAAAGCCGCCGAGCTCCACCTCGGTGTCGCGGACCAGGTCCCCGCGGAAGCCCTGGCTGCGCGCTCCCCCGCGGACCGCGTCCACGCGGACGCCCGTGACGCCGTCGTCGACGAGCCCGGTGACGCGCGTGCCGAAGTGCAGCTGGATACCGGGGCGGGCGGCGGCTGCCTCCCAGAGCAGGCCCTCGAGGACCGGCTGGTCGAACTGGCTCTTGCCCGGGTGGCCCAGGCGCGGGCGGCCCGGGCGGACGTCGGCGAGCACCTGGCCGCGCAGGCCCGTGTAGCGCGCGCCCGTGTCCAGGAGCGTCTGCGGGGCCAACTCCGCCAGCACGCCGAGCTGCTCCATGATGCGCAGCGACTCGTCGGTGATGCTGATGGCGCGCGGCTCGTCGCCCGAGCCGGCGTGCTGCTCCACGAGCGCCACGCTCACCCCGGCGTCCGCCAGGAGGCACGCGGCCGTCAGGCCCGTGGGGCCGGCGCCGAGGACCAGCACGTCGACGTCGTGCCGCTCGGGATTCCCCGGCTGGGCGGCGGGCTGCGTGGTGCTCATGGCTCTCCTTGCGGTGTGTGGGCGGGGTGCGGGGGTACGGCTACTGCTCGACGGCGCGTGGCCGGGTTTGCGGCGCCCGGCGGGAGCCGGGCGGTTGGGCCGGGTCGGCCGAATCGGCCGGCGGCGGGCGCCGGCCCGCCGTGAAAGGCGACGGCGCGGCACCCAACGGGCGCCGCGCCGTCGGGCAGTGCTCAGGCGTGCAGCGTGACCTGATTGCTGAGGGTGCCGAGGCCCGTGATCTCGACCTCCACGACGTCGCCCTCCTTGAGGAAGCCCGAGCCCTTGGGCTCGATGAACAGGCCGACGCCGCCCGGCGTGCCCGTCACGATGACGTCGCCGGCGGCCAGCGGCGTGAAGGCCGTGACGTACTCGATGATCTCGGGGATGGAGAAGTAGAGGTCGCCGACCTTGGCGGACTGGCGGACCTCGCCGTTGACGCGGGTCTCGAGGCGCATCTCGTCGAGGTTCTCAATGTCGGCGGCGGGGACGAGGTAGGGGCCGAAGCCGCCCGTGCCCGGGAAGTTCTTGCCGGGGGTCCACTGGGTCGCGGCGAGCTGCCAATCGCGCACGGAGAAGTCGTTGTACGCGGCGTAGCCGGCCACGTAGTCCCAGGCGTCCGCCGCCTGGACGCGGTAGGCGTCCTTCGAGATGACGAGGGCCATCTCACCCTCGTAGTCGTACTGCGTGGTGGAGGCCGGCATGAGCGCGGGCTCGCCGTGACCCATCTGGGAGTCGGCGAAGCGGATGAAGACCGTGGGTGCCTTCTGCTGCGTCTTGCCCGTCTCCTCCTGGTGGCTGCGGTAGTTCACGCCGATGCACAGGACCTTGTTGGAGTTCTGAACCGGCGGCAGGAAGCCGATCTGCTCCTCCGGATAGCCCGGGGCCGCGGCCGCGATCTCTGCGGTGACCTCACCGAAGCGGGAGCCGGCCACGAGGTCGTTGAGGCTCGGCGCGACGTTGGCGCCCGAGGGGCCGAGGTCGTGGACCGTGCCGTCGATGGAGACGCCCCAGGTGTCGGCGCCGGCGGGGGTGGTGAAGGAGAGGAACTTCATGGCTTGGGCCTTTCGGTGCAAGTGCTTGGAGTGTTGGTGGGGCCGCCGCGGTGCGGG
>JALAHE010000234.1 GCA_022712075.1 Galactobacter sp. | reverse complement strand
GCCTTGGGGCGGGCAAAAAATGCACGACGACGCCGCGCCGGGTGGCGCGAGGGGCTGCCCCAGAGCGCGGGGCTGGCTAGGCTGGGCGCGAAGCATCGATTCGCCACGAGCAGGGGAGCGCAGGGCATGGACGCCAACTTGGACGCCAACGAGGGCAACTACTGGTACAACGTCAACACCCACGAGGTCGAGGTGGGGCCGCAGTCC
This sequence comes from Galactobacter sp., assembly GCA_022712075.1. Classification (GTDB taxonomy): domain Bacteria; phylum Actinomycetota; class Actinomycetes; order Actinomycetales; family Micrococcaceae; genus Galactobacter. The sequence continues at coordinate 14,988 of JALAHE010000234.1, read as the reverse complement.
GATTGGACGCAGCTCATCGGCCCGTACGCCACGCGCGCGGACGCCGAGGCGGCGCTCGCGAAGGTCAAGGCAAACAATGAGGCGTGGGACGAGGACGAGGAGTCCTGAACGGCTTTGTTTCGTCGCTGTGAACGCTGGCCCGGAAGTGCGACTTCTGGGCCGGTTCACTCTGTGGCGGCGGATAGAGTGAGAATCGCGCCCATCCGCGGGCGCGCACAGCATCAACATCTTCAGCACAAAGGCGGGAGAGGGCATGGATCGTCAGCAAGAGTTCGTCCTGCGCACCATCGAGGAGCGGGACGTTCGATTCGTCCGCCTGTGGTTCACGGACGTGGCAGGGTCGCTCAAGTCGATCGCCCTGGCCCCGGCCGAGGTCGAGGGCGCCTTCTCCGAGGGGCTGGGCTTTGACGGCTCCGCCATCGAGGGCCTCTCGCGCATCTCCGAGGCGGACATGCTGCTGCGTCCGGACCCGTCCACCTTCCAGATCCTGCCGTGGCGCGGCGAGGTCGAGCCGACGAGCCGCATGTTCTGCGACATCCTGACGCCGGACGGCGAGCCGGCCACCGCCGATCCCCGCAACGTGCTGCGTCGCCAGCTCGAGGTCGCCGCGGACATGGGCTTCACGGCCTACACGCACCCCGAGGTGGAGTTCTACCTGCTCAAGTCCGAGGAGCTCGGGGCCGACGGCCAGCCGCGCCCCGTGGACCACGGCGGCTACTTCGACCACGTCCCGGGCGGCGTGGGCCAGGACTTCCGCCGCCAGGCGGTCATGATGCTGGAGGCCGTTGGCGTCTCGGTGGAGTTCAGCCACCACGAGAACGGCCCGGGCCAGAACGAGATCGACCTGCGTTACGCGGACGCCCTCACGACGGCGGACAACCTCATGACCTTCCGCACGGTGGTCAAGGAAGTCGCCCTGCAGCAGGGCATCTACGCGACCTTCATGCCCAAGCCCTTCGCCCAGCACCCGGGCTCCGGCATGCACACGCACTTCTCCCTCTTCGAGGGTGACCGCAACGCGTTCTTCGAGGCCGGCCAGGAGTACCAGCTCTCCCAGACCGCCCGCCAGTTCATCGCCGGCATCCTGAAGCACGCCCCCGAGCTCACGGCCGTCACGAACCAGTTCGTGAACTCCTACAAGCGCATGTGGGGAGGCGGCGAGGCCCCGAGCCACGTCTCGTGGGGGCACAACAACCGTTCCGCCTTGGTGCGCGTGCCGCTGTACAAGCCCGACAAGGGCCAGAGCGCGCGCGTGGAGTACCGCGGCATCGACTCCGCCTGCAACCCGTACCTGGCGTACGCCGTGGTGCTGGGCGCCGGCCTCAAGGGCATCCGCGAGGGCTACGAGCTCGGCCCGGCCGCCGAAGACGACGTGTGGAGCCTGACCACGGCCGAGCGCCGCGCGCTTGGCCACGACCCGCTGCCGGGGTCCCTCCACGACGCGATCCGCGCCATGGAGAACTCCGAGCTCATCGCCGAGATCCTCGGAGAGCAGGTCTTCGACGCCTTCCTGCGCAACAAGGCGGAGGAATGGGACGCGTACCGCCACGACGTGAGCCCCTTCGAGCTGAACCGCTACCTCGGCATCCTCTGATAGTGGCTCTCTCGAGGCGCCAGCTGATCGCCGCCGGCCTGCTCGACGTCGAGCGGGCCGAGCGGCTGCTCGGCTCGCGCGAGTTTGAGGGCGCCGACCCGGAGCGCCTCGTCAAGGGCTTGGCGCTCGCCGCCGATCCCGACCAGGCGCTCATGGGCCTGCTGCGCATCGCCGAGCGCGAGCCGCGCGTGGTGGAGTTGGCGGACGACGTCATGGCCCACCACCCGCTGTTCCGCCTGCTGGGCGCCTCCGAGGCGCTCGGCGACTTCCTGGCGCGGCACCCGGAGCACCTGGGTCTGCTCGCGCTGACCCGCGAGCTCGAGTTCATCGCCGCCGAGGCGGAGCACGTCCGCTCCGAGCTCCTCGTGGCAGTGGGCGCCGATCCCGACGCCGAGACCCCGGTCGCGGGTCTCGTGGGCACCGAAGGGGCTGCCGCGCTGCGCGTGGCCTATCGGGCCGCCCTCGTTGACCTCGCGACGCGCGATGTCTGCGCGGCCGACCCCACGGCCGCCGTGGGCTGGGTCGCCGTGGAGCTCGCCGACCTCGCCGCCGCGGCGGTGGAGGGCGCGCTCGCGATCGCCCGCGCCGAGGTGGCCGCCGCCAACCCCGGGCTTGACCTCGATGCCGTGCGCCTCGCCGTCATCGGCATGGGCAAGTGCGGTGCCCGCGAGCTGAACTACATCTCCGACGTCGACGTCATCTACGTGCACTCGGTGCGCGAGGGAACGGACGAGGCCACCGAGGCGGCCTCCGCGACGCTGGCCGCCCAGCTCATCAAGGCGACCACCAAGGCCGTGTCTTCGCCCGGCGTCGAGCCCGCGCTGTGGGAGCTGGACGCCAACCTGCGTCCCGAGGGCAAGGACGGCGCGCTCTCGCGCACCCTCGAATCCCACGTGAGCTACTGGAAGCGCTGGGCCCACGACTGGGAGTTCCAGGCCCTGCTCAAGGCCCGCACCATCGCGGGCGACCGCGCGCTCGGTGCGGCCTACGAGGCCGAGGCGGCGCCCTTCATCTGGTCCTCCTCGCAGCGCCCCGGCTTCGTGGAGTCGGTGCAGCACATGCGCCAGCGCGTCACCGACAACATCCCGGCGGCCGAGGTGGACCGGCAGATCAAGCTGGGCCCCGGCGGCCTGCGCGACGTCGAGTTCACGGTCCAGCTGCTCCAGCTCGTGCACGGGCGCATCGACGACACCCTGCACGTGCGCGGCACCCTGCCGGCGCTCAAGGCGCTCTCCAAATCGGCGTACATCTCGCGCGAGGACGCCAAGGACTTCGGCCGCGACTACCGCCAGCTGCGCCTGCTGGAGCACCGCATCCAGCTCAAACACATGCGCCGCACCCACCTCATGCCCACGGCGGGGGCGCAGCTGCGCGTGCTGGCCCGCGGCGTGGTCGAGGTCGGGGCCAAGGACCTGACGAGCGCTGACGATGTCCTAAAGCTCTGGCAGGGCACCAAGCGTCGCGTGCGCGGCCTGCATCAGAAGCTCTTCTTCCGCCCCCTGCTCTCCACCGCGGCGCGGCTCGGCGACGACGAGGTGCGCCTGAGCCCCGAGGCCGCGCAGGCCCGCCTCGCGGCGCTCGGCTACGCGGATCCCCGCCAGGCCATGGCGCACATTGAGGCGCTCACGGCCGGCGTCAGCCGCTCGGCGACCCTGCAGCGCCAGCTGCTGCCGGTGCTGCTTGGCTGGATGGCGGAGGGCGTCGACGCCGACGCCGCCTTGCTCGGCTTCCGCCGGCTCTCCGAGTCGCTCGGCACCACCCACTGGTTCCTCGCGATGCTGCGCGACTCCCCGGCCGGCGCCGAGCGCCTGTGCCGCATCCTTGGCACCTCGCGCATGGCCACGGACCTGCTCGAGGTCTCGCCCGAGGCCACGGCCTGGCTCGGCGACGACGCCGAGCTGGTGCCGCGCAGCGTCAAGAAACTGTGGAACGAGATCTCGTCCAAGCTGGATCGCCACGCGAGCGATCCCGAGGCCGGGATGCGCCTCGTGCGGCTTCTGCGCCGCCGCGAGCAGCTGCGCATCGCTTTGGCCGACGGCGCCGACCTCCTCGGTGCCGAGGGCGTGGGGCACGCCCTCGCCGATGTCGACCGCGCCACGATCCTCGGCGCGCTGCGCGTGGCCGAGCAGCAGGAGTACGCCGAGCACGGCGAACACACGCGCCTGCTGGTGGTGGCCATGGGGCGCCAGGGCGGCCGCGAGATCGGCTACGGTTCAGACGCCGACGTTCTCTACGTGCACCGGCCGCTGGACGGCGCGGTCGAGGAGGAGGCCGCCGGGCAGGCCCTGCGCCTGGCCCAGGCCGTGGGCGCGCTGCTGCAGCGCCCGCTGACCCCGGCGGTGCAGGCCGAGCGGCGCCTCCAGCTGGATGCGGATCTGCGGCCGGAGGGCCGCCAAGGCGCGCTCGTGCGAACGCTGGATTCCTACCGCGAGTACTACGAGCGATGGGCCGCCACGTGGGAGCGCCAGGCGCTGTTGCGCGCACGGCCGCTCGCCGGCGACGATTCGCTCGCCGAGGCCTTCATCGAGGCCATCGACCCCGTGCGCTACGAGCGCGGGCTGAGCGAGGCCCAGACCATGGAGATCCGCCGCATGAAGGCTCGCGTGGAGGGGGAGCGGCTCCCGCGCGGCGCCGACCCCAAGCGCCACCTCAAGCTGGGTCCCGGCGGGCTCTCCGACGTCGAGTGGGTGGCCCAGACCCTGCAGCTGCGCCACGCCGCCGAGGTTCCCGCGCTGCGGGTGACGGGCACGCTCGACGCACTGCGCGCAGCGACCGAGGCCGGTCTGCTTGACCCCGAGGCCGCCCGCGCGCTCGAGGACGCCTGGCTCCTGGCCACCGACGCCCGGTCGGCCGTGGTGGCCTGCACGGGCCGCGCCTCCGATTCCCTGCCCACCAACCGCCAGGAGCTGCGTGCAGTGGCGCAGTGGACGGGCTATGGCAAGGACAAGGCGGCCGCGCTCGAGGAGGACTGGATGCGCACGGCGCGCCACGCCCGGGCGGACTTCGAGGCCTTCTTCTATCCGGACGCGTCGTGAACCCTCTGCCCCCGCCGGACGCCCCGGCGCTCTACGCCCGCGCGCTTTGGGAGGCCCGCACCGACCTCGCCTGGCTCGAGGACGCCGCCTCCGGGGTGTCGGTGATCGGCACGGGCGAGCGCGTCGGCGTGGGGGAGTGGGAGGCCGCCATGGCCTCCCTGCCCGCCGGCGCCGCCGCCTCCGAGCCCGGCCTCGGCTGGGTGGGCTTCATCGACTTCGCGTGGATGCTAGGACGGCTGGGCCTCGGATCGGTCAACGAGCCGGCCACATCATTCCTGCGCGTGCGCGGGGCCTTGCGCTTCGAGGCGGGCCAGGCCCGCTGGGTGCAGGAGTCCCCAAGCGGCTTGGACGGACCCGCAGGGACCGCAGGCCAGGCCCTGCCCGACGGCGAGGGGCCCGGCTGGGAGGCCGGCCTCGCCTCCCAGCGGGCCGCCGCCGAGGACAGGCTCCGAGCGGCCTTGGAGGCCGCCCAGGGGACCCGGCAGAGCGACGTCGTGCCCTCCGCGCCGGCGCAGGGCTCCCGGGCGCCCCACGCGCCAGCGTGGCGCGGCGACGGCGAGAGTTACGCCCGCGCCGTGCGCGAGATCCTCGCCCGGATAGCGGACGGCGACGCCTACGTGGTCTGCCTGACGACGGCCGTGGACGTGCCCGGCTCGTTCGACGGGCTCGAGACGTTCCTCGCGCTGCGCGCGGCGCACCCCACGCACCACCTGGGCCTCATCAGGATCGGCGAGGTGTGCCTCGTCGCGGCCTCGCCCGAGCTCTTCCTGCGCGTGGACGGCGGCGGCACCGCCACGACCATCCCCATCAAGGGCACGCGCCCGCGCGGGGCCACGCCCGCCGAGGACGCCGCGCTGGCGGCGGAGCTTGCAGCGGATCCCAAGGAGCTGGCCGAGAACCTGATGGTCGTGGACGTGGCGCGCAACGACCTCTCGCGCGTGTGCGAGCCCGGCTCGGTGGCCGTGCAGCGCTTCCGCGAGGTGGAGAGCTACCCGGCCGTGCACCAGCTCGTCTCCGAGGTCCGCGGGCGGCTGCGCCCAGGCGCCAGCGTGCTCGAGGTGCTCTCCTCGCTCGCGCCGGGCACGTCCATGACGGGGGCTCCCAAGCGCCGGGCGGCGCAGATCGCGGCGTCGCTGGAGCCGGGCGGGCGCGGCGTGTACTCCGGCGCGTTCGGCTGGATCGGCGCCGGCGGCTCCCTCGACCTCGCGATGAGCATCCGCTGCGCCGTCATCACGCCGGAGCGCGCCATGATCGGCGTGGGCGGCGGGATCACCGCGGACTCCGTGCCGGCGGCCGAGTGGGCCGAGGCGCAGCTCAAGGCCCGCGCCACGCTCGCTGCATTGCGGCGGTAGCCGCACGAGCCGAACTACTCGCTCGGCGTCGCCGCGACCTGGCGGCGCAGCCTCGTGAACCAGCTGCGCAACCGACTCGGCTTGGAGGCAAGTTCGGACAGGACGGGCCACGGATGCTCCACCATGAGCGCTTCCAGCTTGTCGAGCGCGGCGTCGTACTCCGGCGCCCTGAAGGTCAGCCGTTGCGGGAACCAGGACATCGGATCGCCCGGTTCGAAGGGCTCTTGCTCGAAGTCGGCGTCGTCCATGTCAGGAAAAGCCCAATTCGGAGAGAACCACTCGACGAATTCGCCGTCACGCTTGAGGCGGACCGAGAAGGAACCGCACCGCCAATCCGCGCAGGCTGAACACACGGCCAGCTCCAGCACTCCTGGGGGCAGCTCGGCGTTCCCCCGCACCGACGGCTCGCCATAGCTGGCGAGGCTCTGAAGTACGCACGACTTCGCGTGTCGACGGGCGAAGGGGGAGATGCCATCCGGCTTCTCGGGGCCTGAACCCTTGAACATGTCGATCACTGACCGGCCATCCACCCACAGTTCGGCGGCGTCGTCTGCGTCGTTCCACCGCGCCTCGATGCTGCTCAACCGGATCGTCATGCTTGTCATGCTGTCACAGCACTAGCGAGTCCGGCTCCTCACTGGCCACACAGTCATCCGCACGGGCGATGCGCAGGCGGCGAGCCGGATGATGGGCTGGAGGGCATGAGCAAACCTTCCTCAACGTCCCTCGCGCTCGGCCTGGGCTTCGCGGTGATCGGCCTCGGCGTGGGCGCCGGCAGCAAGAACTGGGCCGTCGCGCTGCCCTTTCTGGTCATCGGCGCGGTGTTCGCGTTCCGGTGGTTCGGAACAGGCGACGATGAGGACGAAGCCGAGCCGGAGGAGCCGACCCCTCCGCGGGCCTGAGCGGCCGCACGAGGCCAAGCCTCCGCCTCCGCCGACCCCACCCAAGCCAAACGGCGCCCCTCCCCGAAAGGGGAGGAGCGCCGTCGTGCTGTCAGGCGGACTAAGGATCAGACGCCGTAGTACAGCTGGAACTCGAGCGGGGACACGCGCGCGGAGAGCGGGGTGACCTCGTTGTCGTACTTGTAGTCGATCCAGGTCTGGATCAGGTCCTCGGTGAAGACATCGCCGGCGAGCAGGAACTCGTGGTCCTCGCGCAGGGCCTCGAGGGCCTCGGCCAGGGAACCGGGGGCCTTCTGGATGTCCTTGGCCTCCTCGGCGGGGAGCTCGTAGAGGTCCTTGTCGATCGGCTCCGCGGGCTCGATGCGGTTGCGGATGCCGTCGATGCCGGCCATGAGCTGAGCGGCGAAGGCCAGGTACGGGTTGGACGACGCATCGGGGGCGCGGAACTCGAGGCGCTTGGCATTCGGGTTGGAGCCCGTGATCGGGAGGCGGATGCCGGCGGAGCGGTTGCCCTGCGTGTAAAACATGTTGTCCGGGGCCTCGAAGCCCTTCACGAGGCGCTTGTAGGAGTTCACCGTGGGGTTGGTGAAGGCCAGGACGGCGGAGGCGTGCTTGAGCAGGCCGCCGATGTACCAGCGCGCGGTGTCGGAGAGGTTGGCGTAGCCCTTCTCGTCGTAGAAGAGCGGCTCGCCGCCGTTCCACAGCGACTGGTGGCAGTGCATGCCGGAGCCGTTGTCATCGTGCAGCGGCTTCGGCATGAAGGTGGCGGACTTGCCCCACTCGTTCGCCACGTTCTTGACGATGTACTTGAACTTCAGCAGGTCGTCGGCCGCGTGGGTCAGCGTGTTGAACTTGTAGTTGATCACGGCCTGGCCGGCGGCGCCCACCTCGTGGTGGGAGCGCTCGACCTCGAGGCCGGCGGCGTCCAACTGCAGGCAGATCTCGTCGCGCAGGTCGGCCTGCTTGTCGAACGGGGCCACCGGGAAGTAGCCGCCCTGGATGGGGGTCTTGTAGCCCTGGTTGCCACCCTCCTCCTCGCGGCCCGTGTTCCACGGGGCCTCGATGGAGTCGACGGTGAAGAAGGAGTTGTGCGAGGCGGTGTTGTAGCGCACGTCATCGAAGATGAAGAACTCGGCCTCGGACGCGAAGAACGCGGTGTCGGCGATGCCGGTGGAGGCCAGGTAGGCCTCGGCGCGCTCGGCCACGCCGCGGGGATCGCGGTGGTACGGATCGCCCGTGCGCGGGTTCACGATGGAGAAGTTCATGGCCAGGGTCTTCTCCTGGCGGAAGGGATCCAGGAAGGCGGTCTTGACGTCGGGGATCAGCTGCATGTCCGACTCGGCGATGCCCTGGAAACCGCGGATGGAGGAACCATCGAAGAGCTGGCCGTTCACGAAGAAGTCGGCGTCGACGGACTTGGCCGGCACGTTGAAGTGCTGCTGCACGCCCGGCAGATCGGTGAAGCGAATGTCGACGAACTTGACGTCCTCGTCCTTGATGAACGCGAGGACTTCCTCGGGGCTGGTGAACACGAGTGGCTCCTGTGTCGAGAGAGTGGCTGTCCGGGCTTGGAATCCCGTTTGCGGTTCCAACTCTACGAAGTTGTGGTGACTTGACGGTGTCCCGGGTGTTTCGGGCGTGTAACACTGGCGCGGCCGGCCCGAAATGGGGAAACTGTCCCGCTCACCTAGAATGGGGGCATGACTGAGAAGGATCCAGAGCGCATCACCCGGGCCGATCTCGGTTCCTGGATCTCCGGCCCGCCGCAGCTGAACACGCAGGCGTACCCCGGGGAACGGATGGGCCGCCCGCAGACCGGCCCCGGATCCGTCGCACGCTGGGGGCGTCGCATTCTGGCCATCCTCATCGACTGGGCCCTCGCGTACGGAATCTCCCTGATCTTCTGGCGCGGCAACGAGTGGGTCACACTGAGCCTCTTCGCCGCTATGACGCTGCTCGGGGTCTGCCTCTTTGGCCACAGCGTCGGACACCGCCTGCTCGGCATGCAGGTCCAGAAGCTGAACGGCACCGCCGTCCGCCCGGTCGACGGCCTCGTCCGCACCCTGCTGGTGTTGCTCGTGGTCCCGCCCTTCATCCAGGACGCCGACACCCGCGGTCTGCACGACCGCGCGCGCGGCACCATCTTGGTCCGCATCCGCTAGTCACTCACGTTTGAAGGCCGTGGGCCGCCCCGGGTGGGCGGCCCACGGACATTTAAGAGCCCGACGGCGGGTGGGCGCCGGCGTGGGCGGCGCCCACCCGCGTGCGTGCCCGGCACCGCACGGTGCGCCTCGCTGGGTCCGGGACAGGCGCCGTCGTGCAGGGCGGCCGCCGCCGTAAAAAGACGGCGGGCCGCCTCCCTGCAACAGGGAAGCGGCCCACCGAGTGGTCTGTGGCCAAGCGCGCGGATCAGCGCCCGCGCATGGCCTTGCGGTTGGGACGCATGCGCGTGGGGTCGATGCCCTTGGGGATGGGCGGCTGGTTCAGGCGCAGGGTGCCCAGGCGCTTGTCCACCGCGGCCACCTCCTGGCGGGTGATGGACTTCTTGATGCCCTTGGCGGTCTTGCGGATCTTGGCGAGCTCCACCTGATCCTCGTGCTGACCGGAGTTGATGACGGTGACCGGCACGTTCTTCACGGCGCGCGTGATGTCGCGCTTGGCACCCTCAACGAGCGAGCGAACGCGCGTGGTGGGGCCCTCCGTGACGAGGACGACGCCCTGGCGGCCGATCGCCATGTAGACGAGGTCCTGCGTGCGCGGGGAGATCGCGATGGGCTCGTCCTTGACGATCCAGCCGCGGCCCAGCGTGGACAGGGCGGCGCCGGCGGCACCGGGGCGGCCGGCCATGCGGGCGAACGCCACGCCCTCGGCGCGGCGGTTCATGTACAGGGTGGCCAGGAAGAAGCCGACCACGAGGCCGAGAATCATCCACAGGACCCAGCCGCCGAGCAGCAGGCCCAGGCCGGCGCCCACGGCACCGGCGCCGAGGAAGATGGCCAGCATGATCCACGGAAGGGCCGGCTCCTCCTCTCGGGTCATCTTGAAGACCTGGACGATCTGGGCCCAACGGCCGTCACCGCCGCCGTTCTTCTTGCGTTCCTTCTTGGCGATCTTGGCCGCCTGCTTCTCTTCCTTCTGCTGAGCGCGCAGTCGGGCGATCTGCTCCTGGGCGGTTGCGTCGAGTTTCTTGGCCATAGCGGCTCGAGTCTACCGGAGCCGGGGCGCTCTTGGCGCCCCGGCCCCGAACCCGTGATGGCTTTCGCTCAGAGCACGTGCAGGCAGGCTCAGAGCAGGGAGAGCGCCTCCTGGCGCGCGCTTCCCTCGTCGGCGATGTGGGCCAGGGCGGCGGGCAGCTCCTGGCCGCTCGCGCGCATGGCGCGGGCCCAGAGCCGGCCGGCGCGGTAGGAGGAGCGCACGAGCGGCCCGGCCATGACGCCGAGGAAGCCGATCTCCTCCGCCTCCTGCGAGAGCTCGACGAACTCCTCCGGCCGCACCCAGCGATCCACGGGCAGGTGGCGCTGTGTGGGGCGCAGGTACTGGGTCAGCGTGAGGATGTCGGTGCCGGCCGCGTGCAGGTCCCGCAGGGCCTCGGAGACCTCCTCGCGCGTCTCGCCCATCCCGAGGATGAGGTTGGACTTCGTGATGAGCCCGGCCTGCTTGCCGTGGCCGATCGTGGCGAGCGAGCGCTCGTAGCGGAACGCCGGGCGGATGCGCTTGAACAGGCGCGGCACGGTCTCCACGTTGTGGGCGTAGACCTCGGGGCGGGACTCGGTGATGACATCGAGAAGCTCGGGGCGGCCCGTGAAGTCGGGGATGAGCAGTTCCACGCCCGTGCCGGGGTTGACGGCGTGGATGCGGCGGACCGTCTCGGCGTAGAGCCACGTTCCCTCGTCGTCCAGGTCGTCGCGGGCCACGCCCGTGACGGTCGCGTAGCGCAGCCCCATCTCCTGGATGGACCTCGCCACCTTCTCCGGCTCCAGGCGATCGAGCGTGCTCGGCTTGCCCGTGTCGATTTGGCAGAAGTCACAGCGCCGCGTGCACTGCGAGCCGCCGATGAGGAAGGTCGCCTCGCGGTCCTCCCAGCACTCGAAGATGTTGGGGCAGCCGGCCTCCTCGCACACCGTGTGCAGGCCCTTGTCCTTGACCAGGCTCTTCAGGCCCACGTACTCGGGGCCGATCTCCACGTGCGCGCGGATCCATGACGGCTTGCGCTCCACCTGCACCGCCGCGTTGCGGGCCTCGACGCGCAGCAGCTTGCGTCCCTCGGGCGCCGGCCCGGCGCCCTCGGCCTGGGGGTTCACGCCGCAGCCGCTCATGCCGACACCGCCTGCTCCGCACCGGTGGTGATGGCCGGGGCGAGCAGCTCACCCAGGCGCGCGATGAGCGCGGGGGCCAGCCCGGCCGGCGTGACGTCGCGCCCGAGCTGCTCGGCGACCGTGGTGACGCCGGCGTCGGTGATGCCGCACGGCACGATGGCCTCGTAGGGGGCCAGGTCGCAGTTCACGTTGAGCGCGAGCCCGTGCATCGTCACCCCGTCCTCGATGTGGATGCCGATCGCGGCGATCTTGGCATCGGGCGCCCCGTCGCGGCGGATCCACACGCCGGCCCGGCCCTCCACGCGGCTCGCCTCGATGCCGAGCCCCGACAGGGTGTCGATGAGCGCCTGCTCAAGGCGCGCGACGTAGTCCTTGACGGCGCCCGGATCCCGCAAGCGGACGATGGGATACACCACGAGCTGGCCGGGGCCGTGCCACGTCAGCAGGCCGCCGCGATCCACGGGGATCACGGGCGTCCCGTCGGTGGGGTGATCGGAGGGCTGCGTGCGGCGCCCGGCGGTGTAGACCGACGGGTGCTCGAGGGCGATCAGGTAGCCGGGGTCGCCGGCGTCCCCGACGACGCCGTCGTGCAGGCGGCGCTGCAGCGCCCAAGCGTCCAGGTAGGGGACGGGGTCCGGCGCGTAGCCGGGCTCCAACAAGCGTGGGATGGCGTGGATGCTCATGCACGCGAAGCTAGTCCCTCCGCGGGGGCCCCCGTGGACGCTACGGGCCAGGATCCCTGTGGATAAGCCAAACGCGAGGGGTGCATGTTGCAACACACTGTTGTCATGGAACACACGCACGAAGCACGGGTCACCTCAACGCATCGCCAGGGGCGGCATTGCGCCGACTCGCCCGGAATCACGGGGCCAGCGCGCCCCCGCGGAGCGGCCGCCGCCCCGCGTGGGGCGCCCCCCGATGCCGGGACCGGCGGCGAGCGGGCGGCAACGTCGACGCAACCCGGCCGCGAGCCGGGGCTGGTACCGGAGGGCGCCGTAGTGGGTGAACTGGTGGGGGCCGGAGGGCAGGCGAAGGTGTGGCGCGTGCCCGGCCCGCCGGGGCCGGACGCCGGGTTCGGCACGGTGCCCGACGACGCGGCGGGGCGCCTCGTGCGGGAGGGTCCCGTCACGCTCACGGCGGCCTGGGACCACCCGCACCTTGTGGCGCTGTTCGGGTCGGCGACGGGCGACTCGGGTGTGGTCATGGAGCTGGTCCCTGGCGGCTCCCTCGAGGGGCTCATGGAGGCGAGGACCACCCTGCCGGTGGGCGAGGCGGTGACCCTCTTGGTGCCGCTCGCGCGGGCGCTGGCCCATCTGCACGAGGCGGGGGTGAGTCATGGAGACGTGGCCCCGCAGAACATCATGTTCAGGGCCGATTCGTCGCCGGTGCTCATCGACCCGGGATCCATCCGCCTGCCGGCCCAGGCACCCGGGCCGGCCTCGACGCTCGGATTCGCCCCGGCGGGGGAGGAGCCCGGACCCGCCGCCGACGTCTTCGCGTGGGGCGCCGTGGCGTGGTGGGTGCTCACCGGGGAGCTGCCCGGTCCGGCCAGTCACCGGACGCCGCTCATCATGCTGCGGCGCGAACTGAGCCCCGCGACGGCCAGGCTCATCGAGGACTGCGTCGACGCCGATCCGCGCGTTCGTCCCCCGGCCAGGGAACTCGCCGGCGAGCTGCTCGCAGGCGAGCGACCGCGGCCCTTGGACGCCTCCGCCGCCGTAACGGCCGCCGGCTCGCCCCACATGCTCACGCAGGCGCCGGCTCCCACGGGCTGGAGGGCGCTTGTCGCGGCCGGGCGGGAGGCGGCGGCGAGCCGGTTCGCCCGGCCCAGCCAGCGGCGCCGTCGCGCCGTGCCCGGTGCCCGCCGGGCACCCAGCCGTTGGCTCTTTGCCCCCGCGCTGGTGCTGGTGCTCGCTGCCTGCGCGCTCCTGGCCTGGCGCTGGTTCGCCCCGGTCGCTCCCGCGCCTCCCGCCGCCGTAGCCCAGGTGTCAACAGCGCAACGCGATGCGGCGGCGGTGGGCGCCCTCCCCGCCCTGGACCGTGCACGGACGGCGGCCCTGCGCGAGCGGAACGAGGCGGGCCTGGAGGCCGTCTACACGGCAGAGAGCCCTGCGCTCGCCGCCGATCGCTCCACCGTCCGTGCGCTGCTCGAGGCGGGGCAACGCTTCGAGGGCATGGGCTCGCGCCTCGAGGCCGTGCAGGTCCTTGGCGCGGAAGACGGCGGCGACGTGGTGGTGCGCGGCGTGGCGGTGCAGGCCTCATACCGGGTGGTCGACCAAGACGGCGGGCCGAGCACGCTGGTGCCGTCGAGCAGCACGGCCCTGCGTTGGACCCTGCGCCACGGGGAGGAGGGCTGGCGAATCCTGAGCGTGGAGCGCGAGCCAGCAGCGGGCTGACACGGCTCTCCGGCGCGGTCCGTGAAGGCCGCGCTGCCCAGCCCCGGGCCGGCGAAGGGCCCCCGGAAACGGCCGAGGGGCCAGGACCGTGCGTGGTCCTGGCCCCTCGGGCTGGCGGTGCGGCTCAGTGCCAGAGCGTGGCGACCGCGATGTCGATGAGCGCCATGCCGCCCACGGCGTGGGCCAGGCCCGTGGAGACCTCTTCGCCCTTGGAAGCCTTGCGGTAGCCGATGATGGCGGCGACCAGGATGACCAGGGCGATGATCAGCTTCACGGCGATCTTGATGTGGTTGACCGGGTGGTCGCCAGCCTCGGCGATGCCGACCAGGGCCAGGCCGGTGACGACCTGGGCAATGGCACCGATGAACTGCCACTGGGTGACGGTCGGCTTCTTGAAGTTGGCGAGCCAACCGCCGAAGATCGCGGCGGCACCGAGGATGTGCAGGAAGATGAGGGCGTAGCGCAGGAAGTCCATGGCCCCATTCTAGGTGTCTTTTCGACGCCGTGTCGAAAAAGCCCGAGGGGCCGCGCATCCTTGCGGATGCACGGCCCCTCGGCGGTGACGCTGCTGGGGTCAGAGACCCAGCTCGGCGGCGAAGTCGGCGCCCTCCAGGCGGGCCTTGACGGCCTGCAGGAAGCGGCCGGCATTGGCGCCGTCCACCAGTCGGTGATCGTAGGTCAGCGACAGGTACATCATGTGGCGGATGGCGATGACATCGTCGCCGTCGGCGCCCGTGATCACCACGGGACGCTTCTGGATGATGCCGGTGCCCAGGATGCCAACGTTCGGCTGGTTGATGATCGGCGTGTCGAAGAGCGCGCCAACCGAGCCGATGTTGGTGATCGAGAACGTCGAACCGGAGAGCTCGGCGGGGCCCAGCTTGTTGGTGCGCGCGCGGTCGGCAACGTCGGCGATGGCCTTGGACATGCCGGCCAGGTTGAGGTTGCCGGCGTTGGAGACGACGGGAACCAGCAGGCCCTTCTCGGTGTCCACCGCGAAGCCGATGTGCTCGGCGTCGTGGTAGGTGATCTCCTGCTTTGCCTCGTCGTAGGAGGCGTTGAAGGCCGGGAACTGCTTGAGGGCCTCCGTCACCGCCTGGCCGATGAAGGGCAGGTAGGTCAGGTTGACGCCGTTGTTGGCGGCGAAGGAGGACTTGGCGGCCTTGCGCAGCTTCACGATGGCGGTCATGTCCACCTCCTGCACCTGGGTCAGCTGCGTGGAGGTCTCGAGGGACTCGCGCATGCGCTGGGCAATGACCTGGCGGATGCGCGGTGCCTTGACCGTGGTGCCGCGCAGCTTGGCTGCCTCGGCCGACGGGGCGGCGGCGGGCTTGGCGGCGGCCGGGGCGGCAGCGGCCGGAGCCGGGGCAGCCTTAGCGGCGTCGATCGCGGC
>JALAHE010000233.1 GCA_022712075.1 Galactobacter sp. | reverse complement strand
GAACCACCATGCATCGCGCCTCCCGCCTACTGGCCGCCGCCCTCGGCGTCGCAGCCCTGACCCTGACCGCCTGTGGCACCACCGACGTGAAGACCGAGGCTTCCTCGGCTCCCGCGTCGGCCGAGTCCACGAGCTGCGCCGCCGACACCACCAAGACTTCCACCGAGCCCGTGAAGATGACCGATTCCCTCGGCCGAACGGTGGAGTTGGACAAGCCCGCTGAGCGGATCGTTGTTCTCGAATGGCAGCAGACCGAGGACCTGCTCACGCTCTGTGTCACGCCCGTTGGCGCCTCGGACATCGAGGGCTACGGCACCTATGTGAGCGCGGAGAAGCTCCCCGCTTCGGTCAAGGACGTGGGCGAACGTGGCGAGCCGGACCTGGACACGCTCTACGGCCTGAATCCGGATCTGATCGTGGTGGAGTCGGCCGGTGCCGACGACGAACTGCTGAAGACCCTTGAGAAGCGAGACGTGCCGGTGCTCGCCACGAAGGGCGCAGACGCCTCCGGCCAGATCGCCAACATGAAGAACGTCTTCACCATGATCGGCGAGGCCACGGGCCGCTCCGAGCGCGCCGCCCAGGTGGTCTCCGAGCTCGACGCGCACCTGGCCGAGGCCAAGACCAAGGTGGCCGACGCGAAGCTCGAGACCACTGACTTCCTCTTTTTCGACGGCTGGATCGAGGGCGGCAACGTCGTCATCCGCCCGTACGGCAAGGGCGCGCTCTTCACGGAGCTCGGTGAGCAGCTGGGCCTCAAGGCCGCGTGGACCGATGAGATCAACGAGTCCTACGGCTCCGGCGGAGTTGACCCTTCGTATGGCCTCGCCCAGACGGACATCGAGGGCCTGACCGCAGTGGGGGACGCCAATCTCATCTACTCCAACGATGAGACGGCCGAAAGCTACGTGACCGAGCTCGAGAAGAGCTCGATCTGGACGGCGCTGCCCGCCGTCAAGGAGGGCCGGGCACATGCGTTCCCGGCGGGTGTGTGGGGCGCGGGTGGCCCGCGCTCCAACGAGCAGGCCATCGACGCCTTCGTGGACGTGATCCAGGGCAAGTGAACACCCCTCAGAGCACCCAGGTAGTGCCCGCCGGCGCGGCCCAGCTGACGCCGTCGGGCACGGCCCGGGTGCCGGGAGAGTCGGGCGGGGACCCGCTGCGCGGGGCATCAGCTCTGCCCGCCCGGCGCCCGCCGCTACGCCCCTCCGGGGCGGCGGCGGGCGTCGTCGTGCTGTGCCTTCTGGGGCTGGCCGTGGCCGTCACGGGCCTGTGGCACCTGACCCAAGGCACCTCCGGCGTGGGGCCCGCCGAACTACTGCGCGCACTGGCCGGGGAGCCCGTAAGCGTGGGCGGTGTGCCCGTCGCGGAGATCTTCACCGGATCGCGCCTTCCCCGGCTGCTCGCGGCGATCGCAGTGGGCGTGGCCCTCGGCGTGGCCGGCGCGCTGCTGCAATCGGTGACGCGCAACGCGCTCGCCTCGCCCGACACCCTGGCCGTCAGTGCTGGTGCCTACTTTGCCCTCACGGCCGTGGCGGCGTTTGGGCTTGCCGTGCCGCTGTGGCTCTCCGGCGGCGTGGCCTTCGCCGGCGGTCTACTGGCCGCCGCGGTGGTGCTCGGCCTGTCAGGGCGGGCCTCCGGCAGCTCCACGACCCGCATGATCCTGGCCGGTTCGGCGATCGCCATGGCGCTGGACGCCGGCACCGCCATGCTCCTGATCTTGTTTAAGGAGAACACCACGGGGTTGTTCGCCTGGGGCTCCGGCTCGCTGGCCCAACTCAATCTCGACGCCTCGTTGCGCGCCGTCCCGCTCATCGTGGTGGTGGTCGCGGGAATGCTCCTGCTCTCCCGGCGCCTTGACGCCGTGGGGCTCGGCGACGACGCCGCGGCGAGCCTTGGCGTGCCCGTGCGGGCCACGCGTTTCCTGGCTGTGGGCGCCGCAGTGCTGCTCACCGCCACGTCCGTGACGCTCGCCGGGCCCATCGCGTTTGTTGGCCTCGGTGCGCCCGTTCTGGTGCGGCTGCTGGCCTCCAAGGTGCGGGCGCTGCACCGGCACGCGTTCCTGCTTCCTGCCACGGGCCTCACGGGCGCGCTCGTGATCCTGTTGGCGGACGCCTGCGTCAGGGCGTTGCTCGGCGCCGAGGGCGCCGCGTCGGTGCCCACGGGCGTGCCCACCGCGATCCTGGGCGGCATCGTCATCGTTGCTCTCGCGCTGCGGATGCGGGACGCGGGTTCGACGCGGGAGCACGCTGGCGGGCGCTCGGGCCTGCGCACGCGCGGACGATTCGCGGCGGTCACCGTTGCGGCGGCCGGGGCGCTCCTCGCCCTCATCGTGCTTGGGCTGCTCGCAGGAAGCCTGTGGCTGCGGCTCGGCGACATCGCGCTGTGGGCGCAGCAGGCGGCCCCCTCGCTCATCGACTATGCGCTTGACGAGCGCTCAGCGCGCGTGGCCGCTGCTGTCTTGGCCGGCGCGGCGCTGGCCCTCTCCGGCACCCTGGTGCAGGGCGCCGTGCGCAACCCGCTCGCCGAACCAGGGCTGCTCGGCATCACGGCCGGGGCCGGGCTGGGCGCGGTGTTTGTGGTGACGACGGGCTTTGCCGGGGGAGGGCGCGGGGCGCTCATCGGCGCCGCTCTCGTGGCCGGGCTGCTGACGTTTGTGTTGATCGCTGCGCTGGCCTGGCGTGGCGGGTTACTGCCAGATCGCTTTGTGCTCATCGGCATCGGCGCCGGTTACACGCTCAGCGCCGTGAGCACCTTCCAGCTGCTGCGGGCCGATCCCTGGGAGACCCCGCGGATCATGACGTGGCTCTCCGGCACCACGTATGGGCGCAGCCTCGAGGACGTGGCACCCGTGGCCCTGGTGCTGCTGGGCGCCATTCCCCTGGCGTTCCTGGGGCGGCGCCAGCTGGATCTGCTCGCGTTGGACGAGGACACCCCGCGGCTGCTCGGCGTGCGCCCCGTGAGTGCAAGGCTGGGGTTGTTGACGCTCGCGGCGGTGTTGGCGTCCGTGGCGGTCGTGGCCGTGGGCACGGTGGGCTTTGTGGGGCTCGTGGCCCCGCACCTGGCCCGCTCGCTCGTTGGCGCGCGGCACGGGCGGGTGATCCCCGTGTCTATGCTGCTCGGTTCGGTGCTGGTGCTCCTGGCCGACACCCTGGGGCGCACCCTCATCGCGCCTTCGCAGCTGCCCGCCGGGCTCATGATCGCCCTCATCGGCGCCCCGTACTTCGTGTTCCTGTTGGCCAAGCTCAAGGACTGAGCGCGCCTCGCGCCCCGCCCGGCCTACGCCAGGAACTCGGCGATCAGCAGCGAGACGAGCTCCGGCCGCTCGGCCACGAGCCCGTGGCTCGTACCAGGCAGGATGCAGAGCTCCGCGTTCGGCAGAGAGGCGGCGATGAGCTGCGTGTGGTCAACCCGGATGCTGTCGCGGTCCCCGGCCATGACCAGCACGGGTGCCGCGACGTCCGCCAGCGCTCTCGGATCGATGTTCGGCTCCGAGCGCCAGAGGGTCATGAGCTTCTCCAGCACCACGTCGGCGTGCTCCGGCCCGTCGGGGGAGAGCCGGCGGTAGCGCTCCAGATCCTGGTCAAAGCTCGTTGCGCTCACGCCTGGCTCGGTGCGTGAGGCGCGGGGCGGTAAGGCGGGCACAGGGCCGTCCGTGTCGCCGAAGCCGCTCGGGTCAAGATTGGCCGAGATGGCCACCAGCCGGCGCACGCGTTCGGGGTGACGCAGAGCAAGCAGGAGGCCGAGGATCGCGCCGTCGCTGTACCCCACCACGTCCACGGCGCCGAGGCCCTGAACGTCGAGGTAAGCGATCGCTTCGGAGAGGCTCGTCTCGTAAGAGTAGGGAGCGTCCACGTCGGCGCTGCGGCCGTGGCCGGGGCGTTCGTAGGCGAACACCCGATGCGTCTTGGCCAGTGCGCTGGTCTGGGGACCAAACGCCTCGATGGTCCCGAATCCGCCGTGTAGAAACAGCACGGGCGAGCCCTCTCCGCGGGCCTCCGAATACAAGCGGAGGTCACCGACGCTCACGTGCCCGGCGGCGGTGCGTGCCCGGGGCGCGCTCACGCCCGCGCCCAGCGCGCCATGGCCTCGCGCACGCGCTCCAGCGCATGCTCGACGGCGGGCGGTTCCGTTTCGCGGGCCGCGGCGGACCGCGCGCCCTCCTGATGGTCGGCGACCGCCCCGAGTACGAGGTCGAGCGCGCCCCGCGCCCAGGCGCCGCGGGCTGCCACCCCGGCGCCGGCTCCGGCCGCGCCGGCGAGCTCCTCGAAGGCCGCGAGCGCGCTCACGACCTCGGGGCGCCAGGCAAGCGCCACGCGGACCACGTCAGCCGCGTCCGGCACCGGGAGCAGCGTGGAGGCGAGCCAATCGCCCAGGCCCACCGCGTCGTCGTGCACCGGAAGCGTGTCCATCAAGGACTCGGTGACGGCCACGAGCAGGTCCTGCTTGCTGGCGACGTGCCAGTAGAGGGCGCCCGGCTGCACGCCGAGCTCGCGGGCGAGCCGGCGCATCGTGAGGTCTCCGAGCCCGTACTCGCGCAGGATGCGCGTGGCGGTCTCCACCACGGTGTCGCGCGAAAGGGCCATGCGCACCACCCTATCGGCGCTGACCCCTTCCGTTCGCCGCCGTGACTGCGGCACGCTGGGGGTCATGACCACCCCGCTGCGGATCGCGATCATCGGCCACGCCTTCATGGGCCGCGCCCACGCCCACGCCTGGCGCACGGCGCCCGCCTTCTTCGACCTCCCCCGCAAGCCGGAGGTAGTGCTCGCCGTGGGCCGCGACGGCTTCAAGGCCCAGGAGTTTGCCGACACCTGGGGCATCCCGGAGATCTCCACCGACTGGCGCGAGGCGATCGCGCGCGAGGACATCGACGTCATCGACATCTGCACGCCGGGCGACACCCACGCGGAGATCGCCATCGCCGCGCTGAACGCCGGCAAGCACGTCCTGTGCGAGAAGCCCCTCGCCAACACGCTCGCCGAGGCAACGGCCATGGCGCGGGCGGCGGAGGAGGCCCACGCGGCCACCGGCGCCCTGGCGATGTGCGGCTTCAGCTACCGCCGCACCCCGGCCCTCTCCTATGCGCGCCAGCTGGTGGAGGAGGGCTTCCTCGGTCGGCTCTGGCAGGTGCGCGCGCAGTACCTGCAGGACTGGCTCGCCGACCCCGAGGCCCCGTGGGTCTGGCGCCTCTCCTCCGAGCTGGCCGGCTCCGGCGCCCTCGGCGACATCGGCTCGCACATCATCGACGCAGCGCAGTGGGTCTCCGGGCACACGATCGAGGCCGTCTCCGCGCTGACCTCCACCTTCGTCGACGCGCGCCCCCTGCCCGACGGTGGGCGCGGCGAGGTGGACGTCGACGACGCCGCCGTCTTCTCCGCGCGCCTGAGCGGCGGGGTGCTCGGCGCCTTCGAGGCCACGCGCTACGCCACGGGCCGCAAGAACGCCCTGCGCGTCGAGCTCTCCGGCACGGAGGGCGCCATCGCCTTCGACCTCACGGACTCCAACTTTGTTGAGTTGTTCCGGGTGTCCGACGGCGAGCGGGCCGGTTTTGCGCGCATCGACGTCACCCAGCCGGGTCACCCGTACGCGGCCTGGTGGCCGCCGGGCCACGCCCTCGGCTACGAGCACGCCTTCAGTCACCAGGCCGTCGACTTCGTGCGCGCCGTGGCGGCCGGCGAGCAGCCGCGGCCCTCGTTCGCCGACGCAGCGCAGGTG
>JALAHE010000232.1 GCA_022712075.1 Galactobacter sp. | reverse complement strand
GTGGGCGCCGAGCCGCGCTTGCCGGCGATCGCCACGAGGCCGCACAGCGCAAACGAGATGACAATGCCAACGATGCTCACGAGCGTCGCCTGCCAGAAGGAGATCCCGAAGCCGAGCACGAACGCTCCGTAGCTCATGCCAAACACCGAGACGTTGGCGGCAAACCACGGCCAGAAGAGCTGGCGCGGCGTGGCGGTGCGCGCCGACTCGGGGATGATCTCGATGCCGGCGGTCTCGATGAGCCGCGGGCGTGAGCTCGGGGTGGTGGGAGAGGACAAGGCGACCTCCTGCGGGGCGGGGCTGGCGTGACCGCCTCATCCTCACACCCTGGGAGCTTCCTGGGAAGGGCCCGACGACGCCCGCTCGCGCGGGCGGGAGGGTTCAGTCGCGCTTCTCCCACGGGAGGCGGGCGCCAGGCTGCACCGAGGCGAGCGCCACGGCACCGATCGCCAGGACCGAACCGAGCACCGTGGCGAGGTGCACGCCGTCGTTCCCCATGGGCCACACGGCATCCAGCGCGAGGGAACCGAGCAGCTGCCCCGCGATCATGCCGAGGCTCGTGAGCAGCCCGCCGAGGTGCTTGGCCAGGTACGCGGCCAGGGAGATGAAGACGACGCCGCACGCGCCGCCGAGGTAGTACCAGGGCTCCCCCGGGAGGTTCCAGGAGACCCCGGCGACGGCGGCCTGCACGGCCAGCGCGATGGCCAGGACGCCGAAGCCCACGGCGAAGTTGAAGATCGTGGCGGGGACAAAGGTGCCGTAGTGCTGCGTCTGGGTGCCGTTCATGGCGGTCTGGAAGCCGTTGAGGATGCCGGCAGTGAAGGGCAGGAGCATCGGCAGGAGCAGCTCGGCGGGGTGCGCCACGGCGTCGCCGAGCTGCGGCGAGACCGCCCAGAGCACGGCGCCGAGCATGATGATCGCGGCGATGACGCGCAGGCCGGTGATGGGGCGCTTGCCGCCCGGGCCGAAGCCCGTGCCGTCAACGACCATGGATCCCACGGTCTGGCCCGTGACGTTGGCGACGGTGAAGACGGCGATGCCCAAGATGCCCACCACGAGGCCCTGGCTCAGCACGAAGTAGGCACCGATCGCGCCGGCGCAGAGGTACCACCAGGGGAAGGCCTTGGCGCGCAGGGCGGCCGGGATGGCGCGCACGCCGCGGCGGCCCGAGGGCAGCAGCGCGGCGAGCAGCAGGATGATGACCAGGCCCGTCCCGAAGCTGATGGTCGCGGCCTGCATGCCGTTGCCGAGGGCGAGGCCCAACTGGCCGTTGATGCGGCCCTGGGCGGGCATCGCCGCGCCGGCCACGAGGGCGAGCGCGAGTCCGAGCGGAACGGGGAGGGAGGTGGCGCGCGTCTGAGTCATGGCCGCTCCACGCTACAACGTGTTGGACGGTACGCTTGAAGGCATGTCTGCAGCCACCCCCCGCATCGAAGACGTCCTCTTTGCCGAGGAGGGCATCCGCCTGGGCCAGTTCCTGAAGTTTGTCGGCGCCGTCGAGGACGGCCAGGAGGCCAAGGCCGCCATCGCCAACGGCCTCGTGAAGCTCAACGGCGACATCGAGGAGCGCCGCGGCGCCCAGCTTGCCGCCGGCTCCGTTGTCGAGTTCAACGGCCAGGCCTGGCGCATCGTCGTCGACTGACGGCGCTGGGGCGCCTCAGGCGTCCCGCCCCTGCCAGTGGGCCGCCACGAGGCCCACGAGCTCGTCCAGCTCGAGCCCGGCCGCGCGCGCCTGGGCCACGATGCCACGCACGCCGGCACCCAGCTCGGCCGCGCTCGCCTGCCCCTCGCTCACGCGCGTGCCGGCGGCCCGTCCCGTGCTCACGAGGCCTGCGCCCTCGAGCTCCTTGTAGGCCTTGGCCACCGTGCCGTTGGCGACCCCGAGGTCTGAGGCGAGCTGGCGCACCGAGGGCAGCCTGGCACCCGCCGCCAACGCCCCGGCCCTGATCAGCCCGGCCAGTTGCTGGCGCACTTGCTCCGTGGGCGGCACGGGCGAGGCGAGGTCGAGCGAGATCACTGCGCGGCCGCCCCGTCGGCCGGATCCATCCGGCCGACGGCCCCGCCGGCCTGCCCCGCCGCGGCTGCGGCTTCGGGGACGGGCCACGGGCCCGTCACGCGGCGCCCGTCGCTCGTCACCGGCGCCCTGAAGACCCGCAGCGTCGCGCCGAGCACGCCGCCCAACAGCGTGCCAACGAACATCGAGACGAGCCCCAGGGCGCCGAAGGCGATGGCCACGCCGAGGCGCCACGGATCTAGCTGTTGCGGCGAGTCGAGGGGCACCTCCACGCGCTGCCCCACCTCGAGCGCGCTCTCCCACGCCGAGGAGTACCAGGCGCTGCCGGCCATGGCGGCGACCCCACCGAGGGTGATGAGTCCGCACACGCTCACGAGGAGCGAGGCCGTGCGGGCGACCGCGGCGCGGGCCGGGGCGTCGAGGCTCGCCGCACCCCTCCCCTGCCAGGCCGGTGCCAGCGCGTTGGACCGCAGCGCCAGGACGAGCAGCAGGGCGACGATGACGGCGGCCGCGATGACGGGGAGTCCGTAATACCACCCCGGGTACGGGCCGGAGGCGCCCGTCCCCTCCTGGATCCCGGTGACCACGGTGCCGTCCGTGTTCCATTCGATGCCGCTGCGCGAGGTGTAGGCGAGCGAGCGCCAGCGGCCATCCGTCGCGTCCCGCGCGGACCCGATCCCCGTCAGGACGAGAAGAAGGACGAGCGTGCCGAGCACGCTGAGCGGGAGGGCGAGCACCCAGCGGGCGCCGAAGCGTGCGGCCGGCCGCGCCTCTAGCCCCGCCGTGCGGACCGAGCCCTCGCCCAGCACGCGGCGCCGGGGCCACGCGGCGACGAGGCAGACGAGCGCCGCCATGCCCAGCGGGGCCAGGGCAGCACCCAGGCCGTTCGCGCCCTCCACGACGGAGGCCAGCCCCAGGGTGAGGGCGATGGCCAGCGGCGCGCAGAAGTACAGGAGCCACGTGCGGGCGCGGGAACCCTTCCAGGCGGCGGCCAGCTCGGGCGAGACGTCAACGGGGCCGGGGACGCGCACCACGGAATCCGGGCGACGGACCGCCGGGAGCAGGCACCCCACGACAAGCGCGAGCGCCCCCGTGAGCAGAAGCAGGGTCAGCAGGCTCATGTTCATCCCCCGAGAACCGATCTTGTATTGCGATCAAGATACAAGAAGGCCGACGCCATGTGTCAAGGGGGCGATACAAGGCTGGCGGCCCCGGCACGACGGCGCCCGGCAGGGTTCGCGACTCAGGTGCCAGCCGGGCGCGCCTCCAGCGCCGCCCAGCGCGCATCGGTCGCCCTCACGGCCACCGCCAGCACGCACGCGACCGCGGCCAAGCCTGCGCCGAGCCACACCGTTGTGACGACCGGGGCCCCGGCGGCAAGCACCCAGGCGCCCAGCGCCGGACCCAGGGCGTTACCCACATTGAAGGCGCTCGTGTTCACGGCCGAGGCGAGGGTCGGCGCGGCGCCGGCCACCTGGAAGACGCGGGCGTTGAGGGCGCCCGCGATCGAGAATCCAGAGATGCCCACGAGCACCATGGCGGCGATGGCGCCGGGCGCCCAGCCCGCCGTGAGCGCGAGGATGACGAGCGAGAGCACCAGCGCCGCGAGCGAGCCGATCATGTTGCCGAAGAGGTTGTAGTCGGCGAGCCGTCCGCCAATGCTCACGCCGATGAAGGTGCCGACGCCGAAGGCCGCGAGAACGGCCGGAACGGCATCGACCGGCAGGCCCGCCACCTGGGTCAGGAGCGGCGAGAAGTAAGAAAAGGACGCGAACACCGCGGCCTGGAACAGTGCGGTCACGCTGAGCGAGAGCCAGATCCGGCGGTGTTTGAAGGCCTCCAGTTCGCGGCCGATGAGCTCGCGCAGCGGGGGAAGCTCGCCGCGTGGGGCGGGCCGAACCGTCAACGCCACGAGGAGGCCGGCGAGGACGGTGATTCCGGCCAGGACCCAGAAGGCGCTGCGCCACCCGAAGGCGTTGCCGAGCCAGGCGCCGCCCGGGACGCCCACCACGTTGGCGATCGTCATGCCGCCCACGAGCGTGGCGAGCGAGCGCCCGAGCACGACCGGCGAGGCCACGCGCGAGGTGTGAACGCTCGCGACGGCCCAGAAGGCGCCGCACGCCACGGCGGCGATGACGCGCGAGGCCATGAGCACGCCGTAGCCGGGGGCCAGGGCACCCATGACGTGCGCCGCGGCAAACACGGCGGCAGCGCCGACGAGCGTGACGCGGACCGGCAGGCGCAGGGTCAGCACCGTCATGAGCGGCGCGCCAACGATCATGCCGAGCGCGAAGCCGGTGACGAGCAGGCCCGCGGCGGAGAGGCTCACACCCAGATCGGCGGCGATGTTTTCGAGCAGCCCAGCGATCATGAACTCGCTCGTGCCGAGGGCGAAGATGACGGCGGCGAGCAGCCAGACGACGCCGGGGACCTTGGGCGAGGTGTTCATCGGACCTCCCCCGGTCCCTGCGAAAGCTCGCCGAGCAGCGTGCGGCCCGCCTGGCTCGCCCACGTCCCGAGGAGGGCATCGACCTCGCACCCCAGCTCGGAGGGGGTCTGCATCCGCGCGGCCACCCGCAGGCCGGCGAGCAGGGTGTGCAGCGCGGCACCCAAGGCGAGCGGATCGCCGTCGAACGCCAGGTCCCCCTCCCCCTTGGCCCGCTCGAGCAGCGCGCCGTAGGCGCGCACCCAAGCCTCACGGTCGTCGTCGATGATGGCGGCGGCCTCGGGGAGCGAGCGCCCAAGCTCCACACCCACGTTGACCGTGAGGCAGCCGTCCCGGCTCCCCTCGCGCGCTTGGGCCTGCACGCTGTCGAGGAGGCGCGAGCGCAGCAGGCTTAGCGCGCGGCCCGGGCGGGCGGCGAGCTCCTCCGCTTCGGCGACGCCTCGGCGGGAGTACTCGCCGAGCGCGCGCAGGAAAAGCGCCTCGCGCGAGCCGAAGCTGTTATAGAGGCTCGAGCGCGAGAGGCCGGCCTCGCGACACAGCGTGCTCGCATCCGCCCCCTCGTAGCCGTGGCGGGTGAAGGAGGCGATGGCGGCGTCGATGACGGCGGCCTCGTCGAAGGCTGGGGGGCGGGGACTCATGACACGAGTGTGCCCTATTCTGGACACCACTGTCCAGAATAGGGCACCGCGCCGAAAGTAGTCCGTGTGGGCTAGAGCCGCGCGCCGAACACCTCGGCGTCGAGGAACTCGCCGATGTGCGAGATCTCCTGGGCTCCAATGCCGTGGCCGATGCCGGCGTAGTTCACCTTGGTCAGCTTGGTGTGGGCGCGCGCCCAGTGGTTGGTGTACTCGACCTTGTCCTCGGTGATGACCGGGTCCTGCGGGTCCCGGCCCCAGAACATCGGCACCTTGTGGTGCTTGAGGGCTGCGTCGTCGAAGAAGTCCTGGCCCGGATCCAGCGCGGCATCCAGCGCAAAACCGGAGCAGCCCACCACGGCAGTGACGAGGTCGGGGCGGCGGCGCAGCAGCGAGGTGGCCACGGCCATGCCCATGGAGAAGCCGAGCAGCACGATCGTCTGGTGCTTGGTCTTCATCTCCTCGAGCCAGTCCTCAAGGCGCTCCACCACATCGCGGACGATCGAGAAGTCGAACGCCGGGTCCGCCACGAGCGGGAACCACGTGTAGCCGGGGCCCATCTGGAACGGCGCGCGAACGGAGGCCACCGTGAACTGGGCAGGAAGCTGGGCGGCGACGGGCAGCAGGTCCCGCTCGTCGGCGCCGTAACCGTGCAGCAGCACGAGCAGCGGGGACGCGTCGGTGTTGCCGTCGCGCGTGTCGATGATGGCGTAGGGGTCCCAATCGAGGCTCATGGATCCATCCTCGCAGACGGGCGCCGTCGACACCCCGAGGGGTCGACGGCGCGCTCGGCCTACTCCGCGGGAAGCGTGACGCCGAGCGCGAGCTCGAGGTAGCGACGCACGCGGCGCCGTCGGGCCTCGCCGCCCCCGGCCTCGAGCCCCAGCAACGGGTAGAGGTCGTTGGCGTCCTCGAGGGCCACCACGGTCCGGGCCACGTCGTCCGGCCCACCGGCCGCCTCGAGGGCCTCCCGGCTCACCTCACCGAGCTCGGCCCCGATGTCGATGAGCGAGCGATACAGGCTCACCTGCCGCTCCACGAGCTCGCGGTGCGCCGCGGCGCGCAGCGGGTTCTCGCGCAGCTGCGGCAGCGAGTAATACACGCTGGCCAGGTCCTCGTCGATGACGTCGGGCACCCCGAGCGCCACCATCGACCGTAGCTTCGAGAGCACGCTGCCCGGCCCGGCCAGGATCCGCAGGCGGCCGGCGTAGAGCTGCTCCATGACACGTTCGAGCGCGAGCTGCTGCAACTCCTCGAGCCCACCCTCGAAGTGATAGAGCACGGTGCCGACGCTAACCTCGGCCTGCGCCGCGACCGCCCGCACGCTCGCGCCGGCGATGCCGTCGCGGGCCACCACCTCGCGGGCGGCGCTCACGAGAGCCTCGCGCTTATCCCCCGAGCGCTGCCGGCGCTGCATCGAGCTGGTGGGCTTGGCGTTCTTGGTCGGCACAGCCGAGCTCCTCCCAGGTCTGCGGCCGGGTGCGACGCAGGATCGCGCTGACAACAAAGCCGGCCAGGAACAGGATAGGGGTGGGGGCGATGAGCAGGGCGTTGACCCACCCCGCCATGCCCGAGGTGATCTCGAAGTTGCTCACGATGAGGACGAACCCCAAGCACAGCCCCGCGGCCCCGAGGGCCGGCGCCACCACCACGCGCCAGGCGCTGTGGCCGCGCCGATTCCTGGCAAAGTAGGCCACCACGGCGATCGCCGCGACCGCCTGCGAGAACACGAGGCCCTGCACGCCCGTCGCGTACGTCCACAGCGCCAGCCCCAGCTACGGATCCGCCACGGTGCGCGCGGCGCTCACGCGCGCCACCACGGCGAGCGCGCTGATGGCCACACTCGCGGCGACCGGTGCCTGCGAGCGCACGCCGAGTCGCTTGAAGCGGGCCGGAAGCAGCCCCTCACGCGCCAAGGAGAAGACGTAGCGCGTTGACGCGTTGTGGAACGAGAGCGCGCAGGCGAGGAAGCTCGTCACGATCAGCACACTGATGACGTCTCCCGCCCAGGCCCCGAGGAAGCTCATGGCGGCCACCGGAACCATGTCGGCAAAACCATCCCCCAGCGCAAAGGCGATGACGCCGTCCACCCCAAACGCGACGGTGAGGATCCAGAAGGTGAAGGCGTAGAAGATCGCCAGGCCCGCGACCACGGCGTACGTGGCCTTGGGCACCGTACGATCGGGATCCTTTGCCTCCTCGGCGTAGATCGCGGTCCCTTCGAAGCCGAGGTAGGCGCCAAAGCCGATGACGAGCAGCGCGGCGATGCCCCCACCGAACAGCACGTGGGAGGGGTCGAAGCCCGCTCCGGAGACCGGCTCCGGTCCGCCCTGCGCCAGGACTGCAACGGCCAGCACCAGGAGGATCGCCACCTCCGCCGTCACGAGCACGGCGAGCACCTTGGCGCCCACGTCCACCTGGCGCGCGCCGAGGATCCCCACGCCGAGCGCCGCGACGATGGCGCAGGCCCACCAGGGGATCGTGATTCCCCACAGGTTCTCGAAGAGCATCGACCCGAAGAAGCCGATGAACGCGTAGAACGCGAGGTTCAGGAAGACGTAGGAGAAGAGCGTCACGAGGGCCAGGCCCACGCCGGCGCCGCGGCCGAGCCCGTGCCTGGCGTAGGCGTAGAAGGCGCCGACGTTGGGCACGTGGGACGTCATGGCGGTGAAGCCGAAGGAGAAGAGCAGCAGCACGGCGCCGCACAGCAGCATGGCGCCGGGTGCCCCGATGCCACCGAGCCGGAAGTCCATGGGGGCGGCGGAGACCACCACCGTCAGCGGCGCGGCGGCCGAGACGACCAGGAAGGCGATGCCCCACGCGCTCAGGCGGCGGCGCCCGGCGACGGGGGGTGCGGGGGCTGTCGTTGACATGCTGGTCCTCCTCGTTGGTATTTGAACGACCATTCAAAGTGACGGGCGTCACTGCGTCAAGAGCATCTAGAAATTACTGGGGCCAGCTTTCGGTTGATTGAACAGTTGTTCAAGTCACGCCTTGTTCGCTTCGCGAACGCGTGCCACGATGTTGCAATGCAC
>JALAHE010000231.1 GCA_022712075.1 Galactobacter sp. | reverse complement strand
TGCGCCGCGAGGCCGGGAGCTGTGCCGCCGGCGGCCTCGGCCTCCGCAGCAGGCTCGCCCGCAGTCCCCGAGGTGCCCGCGATGCCCGAGGAACCGGGGGTGTTGCGTTGGGCGCTCGGCGACGTCATGGCATCCAGCAGGGTCTTGAACTGCGCGCCCTCGAAGGCAGGGGCCAGGCCGCTGAGCCGCCACATCCCGTTGGCCTGCTGGGTCAGGTGAAGGTAGCGGGCCTGGCGCTGCTTGCGCTCGTCCGGCTCGAGACCGTCCGGGTCCAGGAAGGCGGCCCAGAGCTTGGCCTGGTCCCGCAGCGCCACGGGGCGCAGGCGGTGCGCGTCCAGGCTGCCGCGGCCCGACGCCACGGGCGTCACGAGACCGTGCTTGGCGGTTACGGGGCTGCCGGGCGCCGCTGGTCCCTCCGGGGTGGTCGCTCCGGCCCGGGCCAGCGCCTCGGCGACGGCCTCGGGCATGGTGCCGTGGGTTCCGGCCGTAGCCGCGCCCACCAGGGCCGCCTCCGCGGCGGCGAGGGCGGCCGGGTCCAGGCGGCGGTGGTCGCTCGGGAGGCCCTGCGTGATGGTCCGCGCCTGCTCGGCGCTGATGTCCCCGGCCTCGAGGGCTCCCGCGAGGACCGGGTAGCGAGGCGGGAGCTCCCCGGTGGAAAAGCCCTGGCGGGGCGAGGTGGACTCGGCGATGTCCACGAGGGCGTGCGCGCTCGCCGTGCCGAGGCCGAGCACGTGCTCCAAGGTGACGCGGACGGAGGGATAACCCAGCTGCTTGTGGACCGGGCCGGCGCTGGTGGACGTCGGGCGGACCAGCAACTCGCGAGCATAGGCGGCCTGCAACCCGGCAACCGCGCGGGTGAGGGAGCCGAGCGCGGTGAGGGCCTCGCGCAGCTCGCTCACCGTCAGCGAGGAGGAATGCGCGTGGGCGGCGGCCAGCGCGGTGGACGCGCCGCTCGCCGCAACGCCGAGGGAGTCCACGGCCTCCGCCCGGCTGGACTGGGCTCCGGCTCCCTGGAACGGCGCCGGGTAGCTCGGTGCCGTGGACCCGGCGGATGCTGCACCCTCAAACGATGCCGCGTGACCCAGCGATACTGCCGACTCCCCGGATGCTTCGGACCCGATGGGCGCCGCGGAATCCAGCGAGGGTGCCGACTCCCTGGGTGCCGCGGGCCCAGCCGGTGCCGACTCCCCGGGTGCCGCGGGCGCAGCCGGTGCCCTGGGACTAAGGTGCGCCGAGGACCAAACCTGGATGGCGGGCGCGGGAGCGTCGATGTGCCACACGATGCCCCGGGTCGGCGTGGCCTCGGTGCTGTCGGCTCGACGAACACCGTGGAACTCGGCCGCACAGTTCTGCGGCCGCTTCTGGTCGGCGAGGAAGCGCTCCAACAAACCGGCCCACGCTCGCTCCTCGGCAGGGGAGAGGGCCGCAGCGAATTCTTCCGAGGGAGCGGAGACGAGGCGGCGCAGGGCGAGAACCCCGGGCGCGGATGCGCGGGCGAATGGCTGATGTGCCATGGTCCACCCCCTCACCATCGAGAAGCCTTGCCTTTGATCCAGGGTGGGCCCACCCCCTGACAAGAAGTCCCCGAAAGGGGCCCGGATTCGCGGGTGCGGGAAGAGTATTTGAGAAGGATCCTTGTGGTGCGGAGGAGTGGACGAGGCGTCGCATCCATCGCCACGAAACGGCCAACCATTCCGCCGCCGCGGTGCCGGTGGTTCAATCGCGGCATGCAGATTTCACGACGGGGGGTCGTCGCCGCTGCCGGTGCCTTGGCGGCGGGCGCCGCCCTGGCGGCCGGCCCGCCGCCGAGCCGGGACCAGCCAAGCGGTGAGCCAAGCGCGGGAGGCAAGCCCGCGCCGGCGGGCACAGAGACACCGGGCACCCAAGAGCCGGGCACCACGTGGCGCATGCCGGACGAGGGCGAACCCCACGCTGCAACGTGGATGTCCCTCCACGTCGATCCGGACATCTGGGGCGAGGACTTGGCGCCCGAGGTGCGCGGGGCGCTCGGGCTGATCGCGGCGGCCATCGCCCGCTTCGAGCCGGTCAAGATTCTCGTGGATGAGGCCGGAAGCACGGTGGCCTTTCCGCCGGAGGTGGACCCGCTGCCGATCCCGGCCAATGACCTGTGGATCAGGGACACCGGCCCCACCTTTGTGCTCCCGGGCACCGGTGCGGCCGGCCTCGCCGGCGTTGACTTCAACTTCAACGGCTGGGGAGACAAGCAGGAACACGGCCTGGACGCCGGCGTGGCAGAGGTCGTCTGCGAGGAGGCCCAGGCCCGCCGCCTGAGAACCGAGCTCGTCCTGGAGGGCGGCGCGCTCGAGGTGGACGGCGAGGGGACAGCGATCATCACCGAGAGCTGCGTTCTCAACGACAACCGCAATCCCGGATGGAGCAAGGCCGAGGTGGAGGTGGAGCTCAAGCGGCTCCTCGGCCTCGAGAAGATCATCTGGCTTCCCGGCATCAAGGGCCGCGACATCACCGACGGGCACACCGACTTCTACGCGCGCTTCGCGGGCCCGGGCGTGGTGGTCGCCGGGCGCGACGACGACCCGGACAGCTTCGACTACGCCGTCACCCGCCGGCACCTCAAGCTCCTCGAAGGCGCCACGGACGCCAAGGGACGCACCCTCGACGTGCGGGTGCTTCCCGGTCCGAGCACGGTCCGCCCGGACTTCGAGAGCGACGACTTCGCCGCCGGCTACATCAACTTCTACGTGTGCAACGGGGCAGTGATCTCCCCGGAATTCGGCGACGCGAAGGCCGATGCCTTCGCCAAGGCCACACTGGAGGAACTCTTCCCCGACCGCGAGGTGGTGCAGCTGAACATCGACCCCATCGCCGCCGGCGGGGGCGGCATCCACTGCGCCACGCAGCAACAACCACGGGAGGGCCAGGCATGAACGAGCAACCGAGCACCCCGATCCAGCCGGGACGCCCGGAGCCCGGGGACGGCCCGGTCCAGGCCGGCGTGCCCGAACCGGCACCCGCCGCAGCACCCGAACCGGCACCCGCACCGGCACCCGATCAGGCGCCGGCTGAGGCCTTCCATGGCGAGCTCAAGGACTATCGGCAGCCGCTCGTCACCTCGCTCGGCATCATTCTTGGTTTCCTGCTGACCTATCTGGGCGGTTGGGCGAACGCCTCGGACGGCGTCCTGCTGGCCGACTCGGCCGACGTCGTCATCTTCATCACGATCCTCGTGGCCGTGGGGCTGCTGACGGTGGTCCTCTATCGCATGCTCAATCCCCGGGCCCCGCGCGGCGAGCCGCTCGCGGCATATCAACGGACCCTTCGCCTCTACATCGCCGGCATCGTGGTGGCGTTCGGCGGGCTGCTGCTGGCCTGGGCGCTCTGAGCGCCTACCCCCGGCGCAGGAGCAGGCTGTCCCCGTGCTCGGGATCGGCCTCGATGACCCCGGTGCGCTCGAATCCGAGCCGCGCAGCGACCCCGAGGGAGGCCTCGTTCCAGGCGCGCACCGTGGCCCACACCGTCCGGAGCCCCGACGCCTCGCCCCACGCCAGCACGGCGCGCGCCGCCTCCGTCGCGTAGCCGTGCCCCCGCGCTGACTCGAGCAGCTCGTAGGCGATCTCCACGGCCTCCGGCCGCTCTGGCACACCCCCGGTGAGCAACCCGCAGTACCCGATCACGGCGCCGTCGTGCCGCGTGAGCACGCTCAGGAGCCCGCGCGCCGGCTCCACCGGTTCCAGCCCGATCGCCTCCGCGAGCTCCGCCTCGCTCGGGTGCCCCTCGGCGTCGACGCGCCGGTGGGCGGGAACGCGCGGATCGCGCGTCTCCCACAGGGAACGCACGACGGCGGCGTCCCCCGGCACGCGGCGCCGCAAGACCAGGCGGGGCGTCACCAACGGGAGGGACGAGTCCGGATGCATGCGGACACTGTCGCACCCGGCCCGCCCGGCGCCAAGCACCGAGGGGATGCCGGAGGCACGGGGCCCGCGCCGGTGGCGGCCAGGGGCCGCCGCGCGAGCCCCCAGCGACACCCCCGCTCACCGCGTCACCCTCCGTTCATCATCGACACGTACGCTCGCGGGCATGAACCAGCCGCCCGCCCTGCAGCGCCGCCTCGGCCCCCTGGACGCCGTGGCGATCGGCCTGGGATCGATGCTCGGCGCCGGCATCTTCTCGGCGCTGGGCCCAGCCGCGGCAGCTGCCGGTTGGGGGATGCTCGCGGGCCTCGCCGTGGCCGGTTTCGTGGCCTTCTGCAACGCCACCTCCTCGGCTCAGCTTGCCGCGCAGTACCCCACCTCAGGCGGCACGTACGTCTACGGCCGCGAGCGCCTGGGGGAGTGGTTCGGCTTCGCGGCCGGGTGGGCGTTTGTCATCGGCAAGACGGCCTCGGCCGCCGCCATGGCCCTCGTCTTCGCCGCCTACGTGGCGCTTCCGGGCTGGAGCAAGCTCGTGGCCTGCGCCGCCGTGGCCGGCTTGACCCTCGTCAATGTCCTCGGCATCACGCGCACGGCCCTCGCCACCAAGGTGCTGCTCGCCCTCACGCTCGCGGCGCTCGCCGTCGTGGTGGTGATCGGCTGGAACCGGCCGGCCGCGCCGGCCCAGGCGAGCGACGTCGTGCCCTCCCTGCCCGGCGTGCTGCAGGCCGCCGGCTTCCTGTTCTTCGCGTTCGCCGGGTACGCGCGCCTCGCCACGATGGGCGAGGAGGTGCGCGAACCGGCCCGCACCATCCCCCGCGCCATCACGTTGGCGCTCTTCCTGGCGCTCGGCGTGTACGCGCTCGTGGCCGTCACCGCCTTGCGCGCGCTCGGCCCGTCAGGCCTCGCCGGATCGGCTGCTCCGCTGGCCGCCGTCGCTTATATGCCCGACGCCGCATGGTCGGGAATCGTGGTCACGCTGGGGGCAGCGGCGGCGGCCTTGGGCGCGCTCCTCGCGCTCATTGCCGGCATCGGTCGCACGAGCCTCGCTATGGCCCGCAATGCCGATCTGCCGCGTTGGCTCTCGGCCGTGCACCCGCGTTTCGGCACGCCGCACCGGGCGGAGCTGCTGCTCGGCGCCGTGGTGTGTGCCGTGATCCTGGTGAGCGATGTGCGCGGGGCGATCGGCTTCTCCAGCGCCGGCGTGCTGCTCTACTACCTCGTGGCCAACGCCGCGGCCTGGACCCAGGCGGCGGAACACCGGCGCTACCCCCGCGCCCTGCAGGCGCTCGGCGCGGTGGGTTGCCTCGTCTTGGCGTTTGCCCTGCCGCCGGCCTCCTGGCTCGGGGCGCTCGGCGTCCTCGCGGTGGGGCTCGGCTATCGCTGGGCGCGGCTGCGGCTCAGCCGCGGGCCAGGTACTCCGGGGTCGCGTACCTCGACTTGAGGCACTCGAGGAGCACGTCCATGGTGCTCTCGAGCGGGACCTCGTCGGAGAAGAGCAGGTCAACGGGATAGAGGCCCACGAGGGTCGCGGCGAGCAGGCGATGGATCGCGTCGGCGTCGGCGTCCGTGCGCACCTCCCCGTCCTCGATGCCCGTCTTGATCGTGTCCTCGATGACGGCGCGGACCTCGCCCTGCTGGTCCAGCAACCAGTCGTGGGCGGGGTGGTCCTTGGCCGCCGCCGCGATCTGGGCGTCGTGATAGAGCCGGATGAAGCCGGGCGTCGCGGTGCCCTGCACCATGCCGCGGATCAGCCCCTCGAGGCTGGCCCACCCGCGCGGGCGCGAGGCGTCCTGCCCAGCGTCCCGCAACCCGGAATTCAGGTAGGACAGGGTCGCCGCGAGGGCGCTGCCCACGCTCGGGAACTCGGCCGTGACGGTTTCAAGGTCCACCTTGGCCTCCTGTGCGATGAGCTCCAGCGTCACGTTGGGCAGGCCGTGCGAGGCAAAGAGCGCGCCGGCCGTGGTGATGAGCCGCGTGCGGGCGTTCGCGCCCAAGCCGAGGCCGCGGGGCGTGGGCAGATCGGCGGGGGTCGTCGAGGGGAGCATGGCAGTCTCTTCGTGCGGGGGCGAGGGTTCCGATGATTCTCGCGGCATGGCGCGATGCGCGCAATCCGGGGGAGCTGAGAATCCGACCGCGGCCAGGCGCGGCTGCCGGCCCCGCCGGAAGGTGGGATGGGGCCGGAAGCCTCGCGTCCGCCGTCGGGCACGCTCCAAACGGCGTGAGGAGGCTGGAACGTCAGCGAGCGCCGTCGGACACCGGGGCAGTGGCCCTGGCCAGCGCGGCGTCCAGCGCGCGCCAGGCGCCGAACTCGTAGGACACGATGATGAGCAGCGGGGCCGCGAGCACCACCAGGAGCGAGACCCACAGCGGGGCGCCAAGCATCGAGATGACCACCGCGGCGACCGGGAGCAGCAGGACGATCGCCTGCAGGGGCGCGTTGCTCGTGAAGTGCGAGATGAGCCACGAGTGAAGCAGGTAGAGGGAGACGAAGAAGAGCAGCACCGGGATCGCGATGGAGAGCGTGACCGTGGTGGAACTCAGGTGGTAGTGCTCGTCGTAGGCATAGCCGACCACGTGGAGGCCCGCGCCGACCGCCGCGATGGCGCCGAAGAGGACGATGTGCCCGTAGCCCCACGGGAACGCCTTGGTGCGGCGGGCGGCGAGGACCTCGCCGTGCGGGACCAGGAAGTAGGTCCACCACATGGCAAAGGAGAGGGCGATGCCGGAGGCCACGACCACGATCGCGTCGAAGCTCCAGCCCTGAGCGTTGGAGATCTCTGTGGCGGAGGCGAGCGTCCCAAAGACTGTCTCGCCGAGCGCGATGATCGCGAGCAGGGCGTAGCGCTCGGCGATGTGGTGCGGGTGCCACGGCGTGGCACCCCCGCCCTTCTTTGCCCCCTTGATCTCGGCCGTGATGGGTCCGCCCAGCTCGATGAGCATGAGGATCACAAACGCCACGGTCGCCTGCGGCACGGTGAACGGCACGATCGCCACGACGATCCAGCCGATCTGCGCCGCCCCCACGAACCCCGCGTAGCTCAGCGCCGCGACGCGGTACGTGGGGTCTGACTTGGCGGCGCGCAGCCATTGAAGGATCAGGCCAACGCGCATCACGACATAACCGGCGACCATGACGCGGTTATCGAAGACCTCGCCGTGGTCGATCGACGCGAACATGGCTGGAAGGCCGATGGCGAGGACGATCACGCCGACCATCTGCACCATGGTCAGGGCGCGGAAGAGCCAGTCGTCGGTGTCGAAGGCCGAGGCGAACCACGTGAAGTTGATCCAGGCCCAGACCAGCGCGACCATCGCCGCGGTGAAGCCCAGCGCGCCGGGGCCGGGGTGGCCCACCGCGATGGCGTGGGCGAGCTCGTTCCCGGCGACGCCGAAGGCAGCCACAAACGTCAGGTCGAAGAGCAACTCGAGCGGCGTGGCCGCCCGCCCGTGCTCCGTGATGCTGCGCCCGCGCATGCGGCGCAGTCCGTGTTGGTAGTGCCCGTCCACGATGCTCATCGCGTTCCCCTTCGTCCCCGGCGCGTCCCCCGCGCCGTCAGATACCGGGGACAAACACTAGGGCCTCGGCGGGGGTCGGGGGAACGGAGGCGCCGCGAGCGGCGGATCACCGCAGGTGCGCCCCGAAGTCCTCGCGCCCCGGGGCGAGGTCCGCGCGGAGCACGCGCGCGCCGTCGTAATCCTCCAGCAAGCGGCGGAAGGCGAGGGGCTCCTCCTCCCACACGCCGGCCAGGCGTTCCCGCAGCCTGGACCGGGCGGCGTCGAACCCCTCCCACAGGGGCGTGTCGACGCCCAGGAGCGTCAGCGGCCTCAGCGGCGCGATGCCCGTGTACCAAAGCAAGCCGTGGGTCACGGGGAAGAGCAGGTCGTCGATCCCGCCCGTCACGCCGCGCGGGGTGAAGGCGCTCTCGCGGTCGCCTGCCGTGGTGACAATGAGGCCGCGCTTGCCTGCAAAGGCGCCGTCGCCGAACTTGCGGGGCTGCCCGTCCGCATCGTGGAGGCCGTAGGCGAAGCCCTGAGTGAAGACCCGGTCGACCCAGCCCTTGAGGATGGCGGGCATGCCGTACCACCAGAGCGGGTACACCAAGACGAGCAGGTCCGCGGCGCCCAGGAGCGCCTGCTGCCGGGTCACCTCGGGGGACAACGTGCCGGCGAACAGCGCCTCCTCGGCGGCTTCGCCGAGCGGTCCGGTGAACGCCTCGATGCCGTAGTCCGAGGGGCCGGGAACCGGGTCCCAGCCTTCCTCGACGAGCCGCACGACGTCGACGTGGTGGCCTTCAGCGCGGAGGGTTGCGGCGGCGTCGTCGGCCAGCCGGGCGGTGAGGGAGGCGCCGGAGGGCGCGCCCGAAACGATGAGTGCTCGCATGTTTCGACGCTAGGTCGCGCGCGCTGGCCGCGGTAGTACGGTCTTTGATGTCACCAGGTGGCCGGCAGGCCACCCACGCGCGCCCGACCGGGCGCCTTCAGCGGGAGCACATCGTCATGCGTGAACAAGTGCGAAGAGCCTTTGCCGTCTGCCCCATCGAGGTGGGCATCGCGGTGGCCGGCGGCGACTGGAAGCTGACGATCGTCTCCAAGCTGGCCGAGGGCACCCACCGCTTCGGTGCGCTGCAGCGGGCCGTGGGCCCGGTGTCCGCCAAGACCCTGGCCCGGCAGCTGCGGGCGCTCGAGGAGGACGGTGTGGTGCTGCGCGTGGCCCACGCGGAGGTGCCGCCCCGCGTTGAGTACTCGCTCACCGAGGCCGGCGTGGAGCTGGCGAAGATCGGCGAGGCCCTGGGGCGGTGGAGCGCCGCGTACCTTCCGGAGCCCGCGCCGGCCGGGGTCGTCTCGGCGGCCGACGATGTGAACCTCGGGGCGTGAGCATGGGTGTCGGGCCGAGCCCGGAGCTGCCTCCCGCCGTCGTCGAACGCCTCGAGGCCCTGCTAGCGGCGCGCGACCGCGCCAACATGGAACCCACGATCGCCGCGCTCCTGCCGATCCTCGAGGCCTACCCGGAGAACGCGAGGGTGCTGTACGAGGTGGGCGGCGCGTACGACACCGCGGGGGAGGAAGCGACGGCGCGCGGCTATTACGAGCGCGCCCTGGCCGCCGGGCTGGGAGGAGACGAGCGCCGTCGTTGTTTCCTTCAGTACGGCTCCACCCTGCGCAACCTGGGGGAGCTGGAGGCCTCGCTCGCCGTC
This sequence comes from Galactobacter sp., assembly GCA_022712075.1. Classification (GTDB taxonomy): domain Bacteria; phylum Actinomycetota; class Actinomycetes; order Actinomycetales; family Micrococcaceae; genus Galactobacter. Next base: position 1,092 of record JALAHE010000231.1, on the reverse strand, counting down.
TTCGAGGGGGCCCGCGGCGAGTTCCCTGGCTCCGCCTCGTTGCGCGCCTTCGAGGCCATCACGCTTCACGCCGCCGGGCGGTCGGACGAGGCGGTCGCCGCCCTGCTGGAGGTGGCGGCCGAGCACGTCGGGGCCGAGGAGATCCGGCGCTACGTTCCGGCCCTGCTCGGCAAAGCCGCGTGGATCCGCGAGCAGGCGGCGGCAGCCGTGGAGGAACCCCGGAGGGGCCCCACAGCGCAGACCTAGGCCCGCCCCGTACTGTCGAAGACATCCTCAACAGGGTGCGAGTGATGACAAGCGAAGGCCCCGGCTTCCCCCCAAGCCGGGGCCTTCGCTTTGCCTTGAGCCGGCGCGCCGGCAGCCCGGCGCCCTGGCTGCACCGGGGCCCCGCAAGGCACGATGGCGGCACGGGGGTCAGGCGGCCCGGCTCGCCAGATACTCCGGCGTGGCAAAGCGGCGCACCATGAGCTCCTTGAACTCGAGGAAGGCCTGCTCGAGAGAGAAGCGCTCGCCGAGGGCCCTCCACGCAGGCACCACGCCGAGCAGGAAGACCGTGAGCTGCCGGTGCAGTTCCTCGGGATCGGCGTCCGCGCTGATCTGCCCGTCCTCGATGCCCGTGGCGATCGAGACGCGCATGTGCTCGAGGATGAAGTCGTGGTGCTGGGTCAGCCAGTCGTGGGCTGGATGCTTGGGGTCGACCGCGGCGACGTTCACGTCGGAGTAGAGCTGGTAGAGGCCCGGCGTGTTCATGCCGCGGCTGAGCGTGGCGGTGAAGGCGTCGAACGAGGCCCAGCCCCGCGGCCGCCGCCCCTTGAAGCCGGCGTCCTGCAGACCCACGTTCATGAAGGCGAGGGATGCGGCCAGGGCGCTTTCGATCGTGGGGTACTGGGCGCGCAGCCCCTCGAGGGGGGTGCCCGTTTCCTCGGCCAGAAGTTCGAGGCTGACGTTGCCGAGACCTCGCCCGGCGAAGAGGGCGCCGGCGATGCTGTAGGCCATCGACAGTCCGGACTGGCGCGTCCGGGTCGGGAACAGTTCGGCGACGGCGACGAAGTAGTCGAGCTGGCGGAGGGTGATGGTCACTGGTCCACGCTA